>NZ_DAIK01000111.1:0-4317 GCF_002496085.1 Methanosaeta sp. UBA458
GGCCAGTCGATGATCACCGGCCCGGAATCGGTGATCATGATATTGAACTCGCTCAGGTCGCTATGGACGATATCCAGATCTAGAGCCCGTCCCACCTCCTGAAGGATCAACCTTAAGCCCTCCTCGGGATCGGAGAGGGTGATCTTATTGAGCAGGGGTCCGGGAACATACTCCATTGCCAGAGCATGCCGGCTGATGGCCACCGGCCGGGGGATGGAGACCTTTGGGTAGAGCTTTTCCATCACTGCAAACTCCCGTCTCGCCGCCAGGGAGGCGGCATAGAGCCACGGAACCCGAGGCTTGTCCTTGAGGTGATCGCGCAGGCGGCGGACGTGCTTGAAGCTGGTCCGTCCCTGGCGGTGGAACTTGATGGCTAAAGAGGCGTATCCCTGGGCCTCAAGGACCACGGACTCCTTGCCCACCCCGATCCGCTCTCCGATGCTTTTTACCTGATCGCGCCGGACGAAGTCTGAGAGCGCTAAAAGGTCGTAGGAATCGAAGTTTATCTGATAGCCCAGGTAATGCTGAGCCTCTCGTACCACCAGCTTTTTCTCAAAAAGATGCTGCAGGCGATACTCTGATTTGCTGGCGGAGAGGCCGGCAAGCTTGGATATTATAAAAGTGGGGACCCACTCGTGAGTCCTCATCCCGGTTTCAATCGCGCCCAGCAGAGAGAAATCCTCTCGGCTCAAGCCCAGAAATGCTTCTGCAAGGTTTTCCACGAGAATTAATATGGGATCATTCAGCTAAAGCTTTACCTCTCCAGAAGCCTGATATCTCTGCCAGCGATTCTGTAGATCTGGATCTTGAACAGTCTCGAGCACATAGTCTGCATACTGGGCTCCAGTGGCACCATCTGGCCTGCCGGTGAGAGATACTCTCTTTTCGAACTGGCCACAGATATCCAGCGCCATCTCCATCCGGCTGGCCTGATCTATGAAGCCGATATGGCGCAGCATCATCACGCAGGCCCTCATCATGCTCGCCGGATCGGCATACTGCGCTCTGCCCTCATCGACCATGCGCGGAGCTGAGCCGTGGATGGCCTCGAACATGGCATACCTCTTGCCGATATTGGCGCTTCCGGCAGTGCCCACCCCGCCCTGGAACTCCGCGGCCTCATCGGTGAGGATGTCCCCGTACAGGTTGGGCAGGACGATCACCTTGAAGTCGCGCCTCCGCTTCTCGTCCACCAGCTTTGCCGCCATTATATCCACGAACCAGTCATCGAACTGAATTTCCGGATACTCCGCCGCCACCCTCCGGGCGATCTCCAGGAACTTGCCGTCAGTGGTCTTGATCACATTGGCCTTGGTGACTGCAGAGACTCTATTGATGCCATTATTCCTGGCATACTCGAATGCCAGGCGCACTATCCGCTCCGCTCCCTGGCTGGTGATAACCTTGAAGTCCACTGCCAGGTCCTCGGTGACATTGAATCCTGAGCTGCCCAGGACATACTCGCCCTCGGTGTTCTCCCGGTAGAAGATCCAATCGATGCCCTTCTCAGGCACCTTGACCGGCCGGACATTGGCGAAGAGGTCCAGTTCCCGGCGCATGGATACGTTGGCGCTCTCCAGGTTTGGCCATTTATCCCCTTTTTTGGGGGTGGTGAGGGGACCCTTTAGTATCACATGGCACTCCTTCAGCGCCGCCAGGGTCTCCTCGGGCAGGGCCTTCATCACTTTGACCCTCTCCTCGATGGTAAGGCCCGAGATCCACCTCAGCTCGACCTTTCCCGACTGGATCTCCTCTGCCAGGACGTACTCGAGCACCCGGACCGCCTCTTTGGTGATGAAGGGGCCGATGCCGTCTCCTCCTACCACCCCAATTATTATCGGCATAAGCCGGCTGTAGTCCGCCCAGTCCTCTCCTGCTTTCATCTGATCAACGCGCTTGAGCTGCTCGGTGAGCAGTTCAGCGAAGTGCTCCTTCGCCCTCTCTATGGCCCCTGTATGATTCATGAATCGCACCTGATTGCTCTGGGTTGGGGCACTTATGGCTGATCAATCTTTTTGTATGGCAATCAAATCTATAAACCAGAAATGACTGATTACCTGTCATGGATGTAATTACAATAGCCTTCTATGCTATTCTGTTCCTTATCGCTTTCATGATCGCCCGCATCATTATGAAGATCATGCGGGGGTACTGAATATAGAATGGAAGAGATAGAACAGATGCAATCGGTATGATTTGCAGGGATAGGTTTTATATTCCTGCCTGCTTCAATTATGGAGCATGTTTCCCCAGGTTCTAGCAACCGTCGGCGGCTCGGGGACGCGCCTTTATCCTTTGACCCTGGACCAGCCCAAGCCGCTGGTGGAGCTATGCGATACGGCCATAATTGCCAATCTCTTCCGGGTTTTGGCCAGCCAGGGCTGTCGCCGGTTCATTTTAGGCAGCAAGGGAGCGAGCAATACCCTCAACCTGAGCAACTATTTCAAGGCCGGTGAGGGCTTCTTCAAGCGTCTGGGAATCGCCGACCACCAGGATTTCAGCTATCAGCCGCTCTATGATGACGTAGGCAGTGCCGACTCTCTGCGCTATTGCATGAACTATTTTGATATAAAAGATGACCTTCTGGTGGTGTCGGGAGACAACCTTATCGATATCGATCTGTCAAGCATAGTCCAGTTCCATCAGTTGCATAAGCCGGTTCTGACCGTCGCTTTAAAGGAGATAGCACAGGGGGAGAGCATCTCATCTTACGGCGTAGCGCGGGTGGATGAGGATATGCGCATCAGCGGTTTCGTGGAGAAGCCAAAGCCGGGCAGCGAGCCCAGCCGGATGATAAACACCGCCTTTTATCTCTTCAGCCCCGAGGTCCGGGAGGTCCTGGCTAAGATGGGTGATAAGGCCAGGGACATAGGCGGCGATCTGATCCCCTACCTGACTGAGAACGGCTATCCTGTCTACGGCTTCCCCGTCGCAGGATACTGGATAGATATAGGAACACCGGAGAGACTGCATCAGGCGGCTATGGACTGCCTCTCCGGCCGGGTCAGGCACTTCGACCGCAAGTACCGTTACAAGACCAATCAGTGGATCCATCCCAGCACCCTGGCCAGGATCGAGCCGGATCTTGCTTCAGGGGATATCATATTGAAAGGGAATGTCTCCATAGGAAGAAACTGCCGCATAGAGAGGGGTGTGGTCATTGAGAACTCCCATATCGGCCATACCAGCCTCATCGACCGCGACGTTGAGATAAAGGATAGCATGGTGATGAGCTTTGCTCATATTATGCATTCAGTCATTATCAACAGAGCAATAGTGGGCCGCCATTGCATCTTAGAGGAGCATAGTGCTCTAGGATTGAATAATGGTGCGGAAGGGGGTGTTCCGGTTGTTGGCGAGAATGTGGTCCTCCCCTCAGAGTCGGTGGTGGCACCGGGGGTAAGGGTGGCCCTGCTCAAGTACAGCCATAGCATCCTAGCCACTGGTAGGTTCAATGAACTGGGAATTGATGAGAGAAATATCTACTTCAAAGAAAAGATCAGATGAAGCGCTAGTAATAGCGCTCCCAGGTATCGTCGATCTTTCTTATCTTATATTTCCGCCCGTTCTCCAGCAGATATCGATTCAGATCCTGCACATCATTGAAAAAGCGCTTATCCCGCAGGTTATTGTAGATATCTTCGGTGGTGAAGCCCTTCAGCTCCCCTTTGCCATAAACTATTCTCTCAATAGTATAATATATATCGTCAAACTTCCTCAGGGGATATGTCCACTCTGCGAACTGCATCAGTACCCTCCTCATCTGGCTAGAGGGCTTGAATAAATAAGAACCTTTCGTTGCGATTGATTTTTCATAGGGGAAGGATCGATGGAGAAGGGTTATCAATGACAAGCTTCAATGGCTGCCAGCATGTGCCCGCCAGACCTGGTCCTGCTGCAGGAGAAGATCGCCTCCTGCGAGCTTTGTCCTCTTTCTCTCAGCCGAAACCTCACTGTGCCCGGAAGCGGCCCAACCGAGGCCGAGATCATGCTGGTGGGAGAAGCCCCTGGTCGGGAGGAGGACCTAAAAGGACTGCCGTTCATCGGCAGGGCGGGAAGGTTGCTGGACGAGGCTCTGGACGAGGCCGGCCTGAAAAGAGAGGATGTCTTCATAACCAGTATCATCAAATGCCGTCCACCCCAGAACAGAAAGCCGAAGAAAAAGGAGATCGAACTCTGTCTGCCCTATCTAGAGGATCAGATGGATGCCATCCGCCCCAGGATCATCTGCCTGATGGGGAACACTGCCATTCAAGCCGTCCTGGGAGTTGTGGGGGTTACTGTCCTGCGCGGCCGGATTCTGAGCGATCGCTTTCT
>NZ_DAIK01000111.1:4384-23610 GCF_002496085.1 Methanosaeta sp. UBA458
AAGGTCAAGATTTATTATCATGAAGGGCAACAGAGTCACCATGAGCGGCCAAACCCTGTCTGAGAAGATATTATCCAGAGCGGCAAACAAAGAGGTAAAGGCGGGCGAGTTCGTCATGGCGAATGTAGATGGCGCCATGATTCATGATATAACCGGCCCCCTGGCAGTGAAGGGATTCTATGAGATTGCAGGCAGGGATGCCCGGGTCTGGGACCCAACCAGGATCGTTCTTCTCTTCGATCATCAGGTCCCGGCAGACAGCCTGAAGGCAGCAGAAAACCACATCCAGCTGCGCAAGTTTGCTGCCGAACAGGATATTCTCAACTACGATATCTTCTGCGGCGTATGCCACCAGGTGATGCCTGAGAAAGGGCATGTGCTTCCCGGAAACGTGATTCTGGGCACCGATTCTCACACCTGCACCTATGGAGCATTTGGGGCTTTTGCCACCGGCGTCGGCTCGACTGACATGGCCTCGGTCTTCGCCACCGGCAAGCTCTGGTTTATGGTGCCCAAGACCCTCCAGATAATGATCGAGGGCCGACTGCCCTCCCGAGTAACATCAAAGGACGCTGTCCTGCGCATCATCGGCGATATAGGTGCCGACGGGGCCAACTATCTGGCCTGTGAGTTCCGGGGTGAGGCAGCGGAGAGGATGAGCATCCCTGAGAGGATGACGGTCTCCAACATGGCCATAGAGATGGGGGCCAAGGTGGGCATCTTCCCGGCGGACGGGACGACGAAGAGCTACCTGGAGGGACGAGTCCAGGATCGGGAGGCAATTGAGGCAGGATTCGTCAAGGGAGACGAGGATGCGGCATTCTCCCGGAGGGAGTGGAATGTATCCGATCTCGAGCCGCAGATCGCCATGCCCCATAATGTAGACAACGTCCTGCCCATCAGCCAGGTTCCCGAGACCCGGATCGATCAGGTATTCTTGGGCTCCTGCACCAACGGCCGATTCGAGGATCTGCAGCTTGCCAGCGAGATGATGAAGAATGAGCCCCTGGCCAAAGGAGTACGGATGATCGTGGTCCCCGCCAGCCGGGATGAGTACATGAAATGCTTGCGAGCCGGCCTGGTGGAGAGGTTCATGGAGGCGGGGGCGATGGTGGAGTCGCCCTGCTGCGGCCCCTGCATGGGAGGAAGCTTCGGCCTCCTGGGGGCAGGAGAGCGCTGTCTGGCCACCTCCAACCGCAACTTCGTGGGCAGGCAGGGAAGCCCCCAGGCCTTCGTTTACCTCTCTTCCCCCGCCACCGCAGGAGCGAGCGCCATTACCGGCTATATCACCGATCCCAGGGAGATCTGAGAGGGATCAAGGAATAGCCAGCCAATCCATCTTTTTTTTTCAGGATAAGATCAGGATGAAGGTCGCCCTCAAGCTCGCCTATCTGGGAGATAACTATTATGGATTTCAAAAGCAGCCCGACCGGGTGACTGTGGACAGCCAGGTCCGACGGGCGCTGGCCCAGATAGGGGTCATCCACGGTGACTTCTGCTATGCTGGCCGGACGGACCGGGGAGTCTCAGCTCTGGGCCAGGTGATCGACTTCTGGATAGATGAGGATAAAATCGATCTGACCAGGCCGCGGTGCGTGAACGGCAGGCTGCCCCGGGACATCTGGACCTGGGCATGGTCCATCGCCCCAGTGGGCTTTTCTGCCCGCTGGAATGCCCTTTGGCGGGAGTACCAGTATCTTCTCTGGCACCCCGGCCTGGACAGGGATCTAATGGAAGAGGCAGCGGATATGCTCTTGGGGGAGCACGATTTTCGAAACTTCTCCTCCGCCAAGGTGGGAACGGTAAAGACGGTGCAAAAGCTGGAGATAAGAGAGAGAGACGGCCTTTTCATCTTCGACATCCGGGCAGACGGCTTTCTGTGGAATATGGTGCGAAAGATCGTGGGAGCCACCGAAAAGGTGGGCTCAGGCCAGAAGGATATGCGCTGGTTTAAGGATCTCCTCCGTCCCGAATTGAACCACGGCGCTCCTACCGCCCCAGCAGAGGGGCTGATTCTCATGGAAGTGGGCTACGATGGCTTGGACTGGCAAGTGGACCAGTATTCTCGGGCCCGGGCGGGCCGGATGCTGGCAGGGACGGTGCAGAAGAGGATGGCAGGGGCAATGGTAGCGCTGGAGCTGGAGAGGGCGATGGAGGTATGTCGCCCGGATGAGAGTTGAAGGGGTGAACTTGAATCGGAAAAACTCTATGTCTCCGTGCCTTCTGTGGTGAACCGCTATGCTCTGACCCAACCACAGAGACACAGAGGAACAAAAGGCCATTTTCCCTACCTTAAATCGCCCATATAGCGAAGAGCCGACTTAAAGAACTGCTAGGCCAAGGGGCAAGCCAGGAAGAGATGATAAAGCAGCTCAGCCGGCGGAAGGATGCAGCCTGAAGCTCTGGTGCCAGGAGCAAACAGTTGCAGGAGAATTGAATTATCTCCTGAGCCTCAGTGCATCCCGCATTCTTTCTCAGCCATCCGGGAAGGGACCTAATTTCCCAGTCCCGCAGCGATCGTTCTTCCCAGATGGAAGCACTTCTCAATATCCTCCTTGCCCGGGACCTGTATGGCTGTCGTCCCTGGCTCCACTACTCGCATGCCAAAGGATTTCATGCGGGCGATCAAGGTTACAACTCCCTCACCGCTCCACCCATGCGAGCCAAATGCCACTCCCACCTTCCCGTTCAAGTCGAGCTTTACCATCTCTTTTAAGAATGGATCCATCGACTTGATGAGCTTATAGTTATAAGTCGAGCCACCAAGAACGATTGCATCTGCGTCCGCTATATCATCTAAAGATGCATCATAGACTTCTTTCAGCAATACATCAGTCCCTTCGATGGTCATTGCCCCGCTGGCTATGGCCTCTGCCATTTTCTTTGTCCTTCCCATGCCTGTGGCGTAGATTATAGCTATCTTTGGCATTTCGATCCCCTTAGATAACCTATCCTGCATTTTATAACTAATTTTTGTTGAGCCACATTTTACATACTTTTAGATATGACAACCCATGCTCTATGCGAGCTTCAAAGGTGAACTCAATGCAAGAAGATAGACTACCTCCACCCGAATGGTGCTACCACGAGCCGGACCATCCCGGCATGGACTTCGATGCCATCGCCCCATCCTACGACCGAAATATGCAAAGGTTCAGAGACATCCAGGGGGAGATAGAGGAGATCCTATCATTCCTGGAGATCAAGCCCCATCATTCCTTGCTGGAAATAGGAACAGGCACTGGCGAGTTCGCCCTGGCCGCCGCCCGCCGTTGCGCCCGGGTCTATGCCATCGACATATCCCCGGGGATGCTCCAGTATGCCCGGGAAAAATCCCAGGGGCAGGGAATCTCCAACATCAGCTTCCTAGTCGGCGGCTTTCTCACCTACCACCACCATGACGGGCCGCTTGACGCCATCGTCAGCCAGATAGCCATGCACCACCTGCCAGATTTTTGGAAACAGATCGCATTGCTGAACATAGCCAGCATGCTGCGGCCGGGAGGAAGGCTCTGTCTGAGGGACATCGTCTATTCCTTCGATCCGGGCGACTATGAGAGGCAGATAGAGAGGTTCATATCTAAAACGATGGAGAAGGCTGGTCCTGGATTTGCCCAGAGTATGACCAGCCACATCAATAAGGAATTCTCCACCATGGACTGGATCATGCGCGGCTTGATCGAGAGGGCGGAGTTTGTGATCGAGAGAGAGGAACAAAAAGAGGGGTTCTTAGGCCTGTATCTATGCAAAAAGATATAGACATCGCAAAAATTGACGCGCGGGAAGCTAACCGCAGCCGCATCCACCTCCACCGCCTCCTCCTCCTGAGGTAGAGGCTGTGGTCCCCCGAGAGCCGGTGATGGGATACATGATATTCGTGTAGCCGGCCAGGCTCTTGTTTACCCTGTCTCTTGCATAGCTGGTGAGGTCAAGAACCTCTTTTCCGATGGAGGCAGATAGGTTCTGGGGCAGGGCAAGAGCGACATCGATCGATGTGGAATTATTGGCCGCTGTGCTATTTATGAGGGTGCTGTTTATCAAGCTGGAATTCGTGGAGTTGATATTTGCCAGCAGATCGAGTTCACCCAGATAGACCTCCGCCCCATCAGACGGCTGGGCCTGGGCGCTTCCTGCCAGAATGAAGAGCATCAGAGCCAGGCTCAAAGCAGAATTTTTTAGGGCTAACATAGAAGATCGTTTTCCTCCTGAAATTGACTTTCAGATCAAGAAGCCATAAAATAAGAGTATGTGCCCGCTTTGGGGCACATGCAATACCCTTTTTCGAGTTCGCTTTACTTGGGTGGCCAGAAGTCCTTCATCCAGCCGATGATGCGTCCGGAGTCCTCTGGGCCGACCATGATCTTGGCCTTGCCTGCGAAGAGGTCCTCCAATTCGCCTGAGAACTTGGCTGCCATGCCGGGCAGGACCATGGCCGGGTACTTCTGACCGGCCCAGTCGAAGCCTGCCTCGTTGAAGGAGTCCTGAATCTTGACCGGGGAGAGCTGGCCGCCAGCGACAGATGCCTGCACGCCTATGCCATCGGTGTTGATGGCGATGATGTAAGCATCGATGCCATTTGAGGCCACGTCCGACTCCACTGTGTAGTAGGTCAGGGCGAAGTTGGTGGTCAGGAAGACTGGCGACTCCGGTCCGGGATTGCCGACCTTGTAGATGCCGGGCTTGACCTGCACCGGAGTTCTCGGATCGGTGTAGATGTTGAAGCGCAGATGCATATCGGGCATCATGCTGTAGGGCTCTGTGGAGTGCTTGATCATGATCGCACCTCCGCGAATGACGAAGGCTGCGGTGAGCACTGACTCCCAGTAAGCAGCACGAACCGGATCATCGGTGGTCAGCCAGGCGTTGATGGGCAGGACCATTACCGGATAGGCGATATCCCTCTGGGCCTCCTCTACAGCAGCTCTTCTCAGGTTGATGAAATTGGTGAGGGTCTGCTGCAGCATCTTGCCGTTGGGTGCCGTTCCGGGGTCTAAGACCAAATCGGTCAGTCCCATTTCGGCGAAGGTGACGGCCATGGACTTGAGGCCATCCAGGTCGAAGGGAACGCTCAATGTGACTGGGACCTTGTAATCATAAGCCAGCTGAGCAACCTCCTTCCAGTTGTCCTTTGTTGCGGCATAGATGAGTGGCTTCTCCTTGGATGCGACCTCCAGGCCTGCCTTGAGAACAGCCGGATTGAAGGAGCATAGGATGAGCGGGAAGCCATTGCCATTGGCCATGACAGTCTTGACGCAGGCGGCGAACTTGGCCGGATCGTCGGTCACAGACCGGACGGCAATCATCTCCACGCCCTGCCACTTGCCGATGTAGAACTTTCGCCAGGTGGTGATCTTCTTGACCCGCTCTATGAGCTTTGCCTCTTCCATGTTGTCGGCAACATCAAAGGCAAATGGCGGCTTGTTGAAGAAGGTCATCTGATGGCGGTACATGACGTCCTCGCCACCTACCTTGACCTGCTTGTCTCCGACCCCCACATAGACCATCTTCAGCTCGGGAGCGACGGTGCTCCTGAGGGTCGCAAGCTTCTTGGCGTACTTCTTCTCTTCAATTAACGGAGTGCACTCCTCTACCTTGCGGGTTCTGGCGATCAGGCCAGCGGCAAAGGCCATGCAGGTCTCCTCTCCGCACTTCTTGCAGTTGGTCTGTGGAAGCTGCTTGTAAAGGTTAAGCGGGCTTGTTTCCTTCATGTTCCTCACACCCCCATCTTGAGCCAGGCATTGGCTTCAGGCGTCTTGGCCTCTATTCTTCCCATCAGAGACTGGGTGATCTCATGCAGATATGCGACCGCCGTTGGATGCATCATCATGAAGATGTCCACTCCAGCCATGGCCAGAGAGTAGCCGGTCAGAATCTCCCAGATCGGGCCTCTCAGCATTCTGTCTCCCCAGTCGGAGTCGTCCTTGTTCGGTGAACGGACCATCCAGGACTCTCTGACACCCCAGGCGTTGGTGGTGCCGGAGGACATGGGGAATGTCAGCTCATCGTCGCCTTTCAGAGCGCCGAGCCTTATTCTCTCCATGTTGGAGTAAGCGAAGTCCAAGCCGTAGGCGAGGGCAGCGGTTGTCGGGTCCATAACTATGGACTCGCGCGGAACACCAGCCACCTTCATCAGCTTTCTGTTCAGCTCCTTCTGAGAGTTGATCTCCAGCTGGGTCCAGGCGAGGCAGACATGTCCGTTGTCCACACAGGCCTTGCCGATCTTCTCCCAGTCCATGTTCAGGTTGGCGGAAGCGATAAGAACCCGCTCGCCCTGTGCGACCTCAGCTGCCTTGGATAGCACTACTGGATCCTTGTCTGGGTTGCCTGATCCGCCGATGCAGATGGGCACGTCCACAGCCTGCAGGACCTCTTCTACCGTCTTGACTGCATCCTGGGCGGAAGTGTCTTTGAGGAGCGGATCAGTGCTGATCAGGTGAACGGTGACCATGTCGGCGCCGAAATCCCTGACTGCCTTCTTGGCCCACTCGCCTGGTGAGTTGATTACATCCTCATAATGCATCTTGACTGCCTTGGCCATGCCGATGGGCATGTCGAAGACGTCCATGGTGATCTTGGGGGCATGGGGCATTGCTGCATCCGGGAAGAAGGGCATGGCCTTCTCGCCGCCCAGCTTTACCACATGGCCGCGGCTCCCGCCGTCTGCCTTGGTCGCTCCCAGGGTTACCTCCTGGATGGGATGCTTCCAGGTCTTGTCAACGCCCACGCTGAATTTGGCGCTGGCTAACGCCGAGGCCACCTTAAAAGCGGGGACTGCGGCAGCGGCTGCTGCTATGTCCTTAGGCGCCGGGGATATGGCCTGAGCGACAGCCACCGGCTGCATCAGGTTCTGTACTGGATATCCCACTGCCTTGGCGAAGTCCATGAGCTGCATGGCGATCTTGGCTGCCTGCTCTCCAAAGTAGTATGCGAAGAGCGGGCCTACGCCACCTGCGCCCACGTCCAGGTCTATCTCAACATCTCCCTCGATCTTCAGTCCCTCGAGGGATTGAACATTCATCTCTGTTAATGTCTTATTCAGGTCAGATAAAGTGATCTTGTCTGCCATTCGAATCACCCTCACAGGCCCAGTTTCCCGACGACATTCGCCATCTCTTTAACTGCAGGCGAATCATCGGGCAGGCCGGTCAATGGATCTCCCACTAAATCGAATTTGGCCAAGCTTTCATCATAGGGGATAGTGCCGATAACAGTAAGGCCCAGGCTGGTTGCGTTCTCGATGACCTTATCCCGCCTTCCGGTGGTGATCTTGTTCACAACCACATACAGATCCTTGTACTTCAGTCCCATCTCGCGGGCAATGTCCCGAATCCTCTCGCCGGTGGTAAGCCCTCTTCTGGACTCATCAGTTACGACGATAAGGTCGTCGAGGTCTGGAAAAATTTTCCTGCTGAAATGCTCGAGGCCCGCGGGCGAGTCGATTACAATCAGATCATAATCCTTGGCGGTCTTATCCATAATGGCTCGCAAAAGATTATTGACATAACAGTAACATCCAGAACCCTCGGGCTTGCCCATCACCAAAAGATCGTAACCATCTTCTTCCAAAAGGATCTCAAAGATCTTAGCCTCGAAAAGCGCCTGCTTATCAGTGTCCGGTGAAGATGTGAACCGGGAATCCTGCATGAACTCCCTCATGTCGCCAACGGTCTTTTCCACCTTAGCGCCCAGCGCATCTGCCAGGTTGGCATCAGGATCGGCATCGATAGCAAGGATTCGAAACTTTTTTTCAGAGTTATTCAGGTGTCTGATGAGCATTGCGGTCACTGCGGTCTTGCCGGTGCCGCCTTTACCTGTTATCGCTATTACTTTCCCCAAAGTCTAGCCTTCCTTATTTTTTCGGTTTTATTACAACTTCCGCTACGTGGATGGATGCGCCCCTCAGTTCAATGGTCATTCCACCCGATGCTGCTGCTGGCATAGCGAAAGCCGGAGCTGCTGCGCCTGCTGCAGGTGCTGCTGCTGCGGCCGGAGCCGCTTCCTTTTTCTTAAGCTTAAGCTGCATAATATCTCTCCCTCACTCTTTGATCAGATAATCGCACTCGCAGGAAAACCGCATCTCCCAAAAAAGGGAGAAAAAGGCGGTACTCTACTTGGCGAGTACTACCTTATCTATGCTTATCTTGGCATCCTTCAGGATCAGCTTTATGCCGCCGGCGCTGCCGGACATGCTTATGGCTGGTGCTGCTGCGCCTGCTGCTGCAGGTGCGGCTGCTGGAGCCGCCGCTGCAGGTGCCTTGGGTTTCAGTTTTAGCTGCATAGTTTAACACCCTCTCTTAAATTTGAATCTGCTCACTCGAGCACGCCGTCTTCCTGCAAGGCCTCGACGACCTGCATGAACTGGCCTTCGGTCAGGGCAAGCTCGGACTTGACGGTATCCATGTTGATGTCTCCGCCGGTCTTCTCGATATAGGCCATGACCTTCCCCTTGATATCATCATCGACCTCTTCAAGCTTCCAGCCCTCGGTGATCTTCTTGTTGTCCACCTTTCTGGTGACGCCATCCACCACGGGATGGTTGACCTTGAGCAGGAATGCCTTGAGGGCTGCGATGTCCTTGGCATCGTCCTCGGTGGCGATCTTGTCCATCATGTCAGCATCAATGCCTTCCTTTACCCTCTCTTTGAGGCCCTTGGACATCCAGACGATCCTTCTCCAGCCGCCATCCGCCTGGAGGAACTTGGGGGAGAAGTAGTAGAGAATACCCATGCCCAGGAAGCCCACGACCTGCTTGCCGCCGCCGGTCTGTCCTGCCATGGTGGAGAAAGGCAGTCCGTTGGGGGTTGCGCCCTTGAAGTCACGATCGGCAAGGCCGATGCCGTCAACCTCAGGCATATAGAATCCAATGGTCTCGAAGCAGCCACAGGAGGTGTGGGGTGCATCGAAGAATGTGTAGAGGAGCATTCTGCTGTACTCGCCGCCGGACCTCTGCTCAGCCATCTGATTAATGGCTTCATACTCGCCGCTGACCTCATCCATCGCCGATCCCTTCTCAATGGCGAACTGGGGGCCCTCTGGGTCCACCTTGGCGGCAGCCCTGCCGTCGAACCAGGTGATAGCTCCGCACAGTGATGGCCTGTCCGGGGTGACCACGCAGGCGCTGGTGGGAGCGAATGCCTGGCAGAGAGTGCAGCCATAGAAGACATCCACATCCTCATCGTGCAGTCCCTTGGCGCGCTCATCGCGGGTCTTGTATACGGCCATGGCCTTGGCCAGCTCTTCCTTGACCTTTGCTGGATCGGTGACGATGGTGATGTCCATCTTCTCAATGAATGGCATCTCTGCCTTGTACAGGTCGATGACCGGGGCGTAGACCTCCTTCCAGGAGGTGACTCCCTTCTTCTTGAGACCCTTGCCAATCCTCATCCAGATATCGTATCTCTGGTTGAGGTGCATGAGGCCACTTATATAGGAGAGCAGGGCATGGTTGCGCCTCTCGATGATGGACTCCAGGTCTTTCTCGATCTTCTCGCCGCCGACTCTGAAGATCATGCCGAAGGGCATGGTGGTGCCCTCAGGGGTCTCTCCCAGATCCGGACCGATGACTGTTACCTTTCCATCCTCAATCTCGTCCATGGGCGTGGCAAGCGACAGCTCAAATCCATCTGCCTTGGGACCGCCAAGCTCTACCCATAGATCGTCCTTTCTGATTCTCTCGCCCTCATACATGGGGGATATGTCCAACTTTATATCTGCCATTAATACACCTCTTCTGTTTTCTTCTGTTATAGGATAAACTCTATTTCTTCATCGCTGCGATTACTTCGTCTACGGCTGCGTGATAGTCGTCCGGATTGAAGGCCAGGTTGCCGAAGGTCATATCGGCATTGACATGATAGTAGCGGTCTATGGAGACGCGCTTGATGTCCCGGTTGAAGTTCTTCAATGTGGATAGCATGCCATTGGCGAACTTGTAGTAGATGCCCAGGAATATGACCACATCGTACTGTCCCTGTCCATCCAGGCCCTTCCAGTCGGGGAACCTCAAAAAGTTGGTCAACGGATGCAGGCCGATCTGATAGACGTTCTCCAGGTAGCCTCTATCCACAAAGCCCTTGACGCTATGCGCCGTGGCGGCGATGGGAATTCCCATCTTTCCCATCTCAATCATCTTATCGAACATCACGGGATCGTCGAAGAGCTCTGCTCCTACCACGAGCAGAGGCCTCTTCGCCTTTCTGATGATCGCGCCGATTACCTTCGGCAAATAGGTCTTCGCCATCTCTGGCCCAGGGATCTGAGCCATCTCAAAGGGAATGGGATTCTTGGTGGTGTCAATGCCCTTCTTAACTTCTGCTGCCATTTCTATCTCCTCCTCGTCCTCACTTCTTGGCCCTTATCTTGCGCGGGATGTTCGTGGGATCGAAGCTGACGTCTGCGGGCCTGAGCGGTCCGGAGATGAACTTCTTCGCCTTCCAGTCGATCTTCCAGCCGTGCTTCTCCTCCAGCTCCTTCATCATCTGCGTCTGGTAGTTCAGGGGCAGATCCTTGACATCGCGGACAAAGAGATGCCAGTCATCGGGCAGCTTGCCGAAGTACTTCATGGAGATATCGCAGTAATGGGTCAGCTTGATTCCTCTGCCCTGGGTGTTATCAGACGGGCGGAAGCAGAGCTTTGCCATCTCCAGCATGGCCTCCTCCTTGGTCTCGGCGATATAGAGCATGGCTTCAGGTGCTGGCTCGATCTGCTGCATATTGCCGTTCTTGGCATCTATGACCATCCAGTCCTCGGGCTTGTCGGTCCTGCCCATAAATGTCCTGCGGTATATGACTGAGCTTGGCTGAACAACCACTGGAATGCCGAGCCTGTTAACGCCGGTAGCGATGGATGCTGCCTTTTGGGAGTATGCTCCCCAGGCCACGCCGCATGCTCCGACCTTGGACATGATATAATCGGCGATATCATCGTAGTTGGCACGCTCATTTCTGTGAGCGAAGATGGTTGCCACCTTGATTGCTGCTCCATGAATGTGGGCATTGGCCACACATGAGCCTATGTTGCAGATGTTCCTGCCATCAAAGGCACCCTCGTACTGCTCCCAGATGGTCTTGCCATCTTCATCCTTATACAGGGACATGTCCATGGCCATGCAGCCCGTGGCAACGACGATGTAGCCTCTGTCAACGAACTCCTTGGCGATGTCGTAGCACTCCTTGGTGCCGTTGGGATAATTCGAGCATCCTACCAGCGCTATAACTCCCGGAATCTGGCCAAGAACCAGGGGTGCACCAACTTTTCTGATCTCGGTATCGAGCACAGGTCCCCTGCCCGCTCTCATCTTGAACTTCTGGTTCCTGATATACTCGCGGTTGGCATACTCATAGAGCTTCAGTATGGGAATCTCCTGGGGGCAGGTCTGCTCGCATCTCTGGCAGCCCACACATACCTCATAGGTAGAGGAGAATGGTTCCAGATTGCCCTTCAGTGCCTCGCTTATCATCTCGCTGATCCTGATGTGGGGCGGACAGACGAAGGCACACTGATTGCACTCTGTGCATGTTGCCAGGGTATCCTTGAACTGCTGCTCGGTAAAGAGGCTCTCCTTCTTGTACTGCTCGCGCTTGGGCTTGACTGCAACCGCGGTCCTGATGGCCACCTCTCCGGCCTTTACTGGATCGAGGATTGCCACACCGGGCATCTTGAAGCTGACCAGATCCTCCACAATGGCATCGGCTGAGTCATTGGTCCTGTCGGGCAGGCCGAGCATGATCTTGTCGTTGCTGGCGATGACGGGGATGTGCCTTTGCTGGCAGTCCTCCAGCACATCGCAGAATACGCACTGCTCGTCCACAATCACTGTATCCATGATTCCGGCGCGAACCATCTTTCTCCACCAGCCCATGGCACCAGCCACCTTGGCCTTGGGTCCCAGGTTGGGGGGGATCCTGGATTCCCTGCCGGTCTCAGTGATCCTGGTGAGGTCAATGGCGGTGCAGCATACGCCGCCTATGTCAACCTTGTCCCAGAGATTATTGTTCTCGGCATAGATCATGGCCTCTGCGCCTGCTGCCAGGTTGTGGCCGTAGGCGATGAGAACGCCCTTGTTCTGATCCAGGGTGCCCATGCCGATCTCCACCAGGGGTGCATCGGCTGCGCCGCGGGGCATATCGTAAGCCACCGTCTGCAGCATGTCGCAGATCTCCTTGCCCAGGGAGTCGATCATGCCGCCGTGCAGCGACTTGGACTCGAAGTCCATAAAATAGCCTTCCTGACCGGTGTGAGTGGCCGCCAGGAGCTGCACGATCTCCTCTTCGCAATACTCCAGGGCCTCGCCGAAGTCCTTGAGCGACTTGGGCTTGATCCCCAGGATGGTGCGAGTGAGGGGCGCATCCACCAGGATCTCGCTGCCCATATCGAAGGGCATATCTCCGAACTTGTCCAGACACCAGTGGTAAAGGTGCCTGCCGTGAGCAGTATGGGCGCAGGTTCCCATTAAAACCGCAACCAGAACGATCTTACCGCAGGCAGCGGCCATGTCAATGCCACAGGCCCCCTTCTTGTTGCCGGTCAGGTCGCATGGTCCATAGGTACAGAGGGTGCATGTATCATCTGCCGGTGAATACATGATCTTGTACCGGTTACAAATCTTGAAGTCCCAGTCACGAAGCGTTGCCACACCTGGCTTGGGGAAGGGGCCCATCTCCTGGTCCCATTCATCCTCTTCTTTTACGACAGCTCCTATGTTGATCTGGACGTTCTTCATGTCCTCAACCGAAAAGCTGCCTTCTCTTGTTGCCATCGGAATCTTAGCCTCCTCTTCCTTTGATATACGCCGCTTGAGTTCGCATAGAGTAGATAAAACACTTTCGGATACCAGTTAATATAGAATTTTATTAATTTTGATTAAACATCATAGTATTAATTTTATAAATAAATTTTCAGTTAACAGCGACTCAATAAGATCACTATTGTTAATGAAGTGTACTCTGCCCACAAGCTTGAAATGCCAATACATTGAAGGCCACAACGACCTATGAAAAATCGATTGCGGAAGAGCTTTGTCAATGCTGCCGAATGCAAGCATGGGGGCAAGGTGCAGGAAGCGAAGAGAAGATTGGGGGCTGAGCCGCTGGACTTCTCCGCCAATATCAATCCCCTGGGATCGCCCCCCCTGAAGGAGTTGGTCAGCCGAGAGCTCAAGCAGGTCGGCCACTATCCTGACAGCAGCTACCAGGGATTCTGTCGCGCAGCGAGCCGCTTCGTCCAGGTCGATCCGGGATGCATCGTTCCAGGCAATGGATCATCTGAGCTGATCAGGATATTCGCGGAGGCTGTGCTGGAAGAGGGGGACCTGGCAATAATCCCCACCCCCACCTTTGGAGAGTATGAGAATCAATCACAGCTCGCCGGAGGCAGGACGGAAAGGCTGGCGATTGGTAAGGATGGCACCCCCCTCCTTCGCGACTCCGACCTACACCGGGCCAAAGCCCTCTTCCTCTGCAATCCCAATAATCCCACCGGACGGCTGCTCTCCCAAAATCAGGTTCACGATCTGGCGGACAGATGCGAGGAGGCAGAGGTATTCTTATTGGTGGATGAGGCCTTCATAGAGCTCAGCCGCCCGGAGGAGAGCGTAGCTCAGCTTGCTCCCAGCAGGGAGTATCTCTTTGTGATGAGATCCCTGACCAAGTCCTTTGGAGTGCCGGGGATGAGATTGGGCTTCGGCGTGACCAATCCCCTTTTAGCTGGAATCATGAACCGGGCAAAGATCCCCTGGTCCATCGGCTCCATTGCCGCCGCTGCAGCAGAATATCTCCTGGGATGTGAGGATCACCTGACCAGGTCTAGAGAGCTGATAGCCGAGGAGCTGAATTATCTGATCCCCTCCCTGAAGAATCTGGGCCTGGATCCGCTGCCAAGTCAGGTCAACTTCATCCTGGTGAATATCGAATCGGCGGGCCTTGGCTCGGACGTCCTGGCAGAGCGCACCATGGCCCGTGGCGTTCTGGTGCGGGACTGCCAGTCCTTCGGCCTGGAGAAGAGCTACATCCGGGTGGCAGTGAGAGGCCACGAGGATAACGAGCGGCTAATCGATGTCCTGGAGAGGGCATTAAGATGCAAAGACTGAGCTGCGAGAGGTTTCCCTGCCACCACCCCGAGCAGGACTGCTCATTATGCTTCTGCCCATTTTACCCCTGCCGGGATGTGAGAACGGGAGGCTTTGAGCGAGATGGCTCCTGGTGCTGTGAGAATTGCCAGATCGTTCACCAAAAAGATGTGGCTGAGATGGTGCTGGATGGGCTCTTGCAGGGCCTGCCCATCTCCCAGGTCTGGAAGAGCCTCGAGGAGCGGCTATGACCCTGGCCATTGAGGAGGCTTTAACTGTATTTCTTTTAGCGGTGGCCTTTGACATACTGATCGGCGAGCCTCCGGTTCGAGTTCACCCCGTGGTCTGGATCGGCAGACTGATCTCCTTCCTGCGCGCCCGGGCGGGGCCCACTAAGGTGCAGGGCATCCTGCTGGCCATAACCGTGATTGCAGTCTCAGTTCTGGCGGCTCATCTGCTGGTCAGGGCGGCGCATGTTATGCCCGTGCTGCCTCTCTTGGTAGGAGCATATCTCTTGAAGTCCACATTTGCCATCAGATGCTTGTTGGAGACCTCCAGCAATATCGGCAGGATGATAGACCAGGATATGGAAGAAGCAAAGAAGATGCTGCCCGCCCTGGTGGGAAGGGACACCTCCACCCTAACAACTGCCCAGGCCAGCTCAGCGGTGATAGAGTCGCTATCTGAAAACTATGTGGACTCCATTCTCTCCCCCATATTCTACTATATTCTCTTCGCACCCATAGGCCTGGGCCTGGAGGCGGCCATTGCCTTCAAGGCCATCAGCACCATGGACTCGATGATCGGCTACAAGAAGCCTGGATTGAAGGAGCTGGGATATGCTGGAGCGAGGCTGGACGACCTGGCGAACTGGATTCCCGCTCGATTAAGCATAATCCTGATCGCCCTGGCCCGACCGAGAGGCGCCCGCTCGGCCATTAGAGAAGCCTTTAAATATCACAGCGCCACCCCCAGCCCCAACTCCGGCTGGCCCATGGCCGCAGCTGCCGGGAGCCTGAAAATCCGCTTAGAGAAGCCTGGCCAGTATATCCTGCTGGGAGAGAATCCGAATCCAGAGACAAGGGATATATTCCGGGCCACAGGCCTCGTCCAGTCGGCCATCGCCCTCACACTGGCAGCGGCGTTCATCTGCCTGCTCCTATAACCATAATGTTTATCCAATTCGAGGATGGAGTAAATGAGAATGGAAACCATGCAAGATCTCCTGGAGAAAGTTCAAGAGTTTGCCTTTCATGATTTTGGCAAAGAAGAGGCTAAAAAGCTCTTCGGCTGGGATGTCGCAGAGATACTGGTCAACAGCTCGAAGGAAGATGAAAATCACATTCTAATCATATTTAATAATAATTTTATGCTCTTCATCAGGTACTTCCTAAACCTCGATCCCTCTCAGACCGATGATACCTGTGAGTTCATCCTGAGCCTGAAGACTGACCTCACTTCTCGCATAAAGTATTCAATCAACTACGGAAATTATATTCACGGCCAGGGATACATACGCTTCAGGGTGGCAGACACAAAGAACAGAATGGTTCAGGTGATGCTGGAGGAGTTCTATATCCCGGCGATAAAGAACGTCTACAAGCCCATAATCGAAAGGTTCAAGGGATTCTATGGCAAGGACTTCTTCGGAGTAGAGGCTGACGGCAATGGCGGACAGATATATTATGCACCGATACGCAATATGAGCGAGCACAAGGGAGCCCGGCTGGGCGATGTGATCGGCAGGCTGACTGAGCTGGAGCTGCTCTTAAAAGATCCCCATATCAGGCAGGATCTGGCCAAGGTCGACCTCCAGCTCAGCCTTCTCCCCTCCATGATGGATTCGGGCCTCTAGCCAATTCTTCTGCATTCCAGCTTATGGGGAAGCTCCTCCAGAAGCTTCTCATAATCCTCTTCTCCAAGCCTCTCTCGCAGTAGGCTGGCCTGACGGCCTTCCTCCGGCTGAGACGCTTCAGCCTCCAGGAACTCTATCGCCTTTTCTGAGATCTGGCGGATGGTGGATGAAGGAATCCGATCCCCCTCCTTCCCGGCCAGCCGCAATGCACCGGCATAGTCCGCCCGTGCCTCCTCCTTCTTTCCGGTGCGGGCTTCGCACTCCGCCAGATCGACGGTAGCCAGGAGACTGAGATCAGCATGTCCCAGAATCCTGGCCTGGCGCTGTCTCAACATGGCCATCTCTTCTGCTCGCTGATAATCATCCTGAGCCAAGAAGAGGAGGGTCATATCGCGGTAGACCTCTATGAGATCCAGCGATGCACCCAGCCGGCCGAAGATCACAAGAGCCTGTTTCATCCTTCTTAGAGCATCCTCATAATCCCCGCTGGCCAGGGCTAGCCGACCAAGAGATGAGATGGCTTTTGCCTCCTCATAGGAGAGAGACAGCTTCCGAGATAAAGCCAGGGCCTTCTCAAAGCAGCTCTTTGCCTCCGGATAGAGCATATCCTTAAGAAAGCGCTCTCCCTGAGCTCTATAAAGCTGGATTTTCAAAGGCGGATAGTCAGTGCGAGAGACCTGAGTCTCTGCCTGGGAGAGATAGAAGCGGGATTGCATCGAATGCCCCTCTTGAATATTGAACAGAGCGGCGGCGATGTAGCCCTCACATAGATCGGGCAATGCCCCCAGGCCCTCCAGAATGCCTATTGACTGGGAGAAAAGCTCAATTGCTTCATCCGATCTGCCCATCTGGCCGGAGATGATTCCCAGGTTCAATTTGGCTGAAGCTACACAGGGCAGGGCATCTAGATCCTGGAAGATGTCCAAAGCCACATCAAATAGCGTTCTGGCCCGGTTGAGGTCTCCCATATCCTTGTAGACCAGGGCCATATTGAAGAGAACCTGGCCACGGTTGTAGACCTCTCCAGTCTGGTCAAACCTCTCCACGCTCCTCTTATAGCAGGCAATGGCTTCTGCCCACTGGCCGCTATCTGTGTAGCTGCCGGCGAGGGCTGAAAGGACCTCCCCCTGGCCGGAGAGGTCGCCTGTCTCCTCCAACTCCTCCAGCTGTCTCTTGTACTCCTCGATATCAGGGGAAATCTCGCCCCGTCCTGCCCGGATCATATCGATGCTGGCCTGCATCTCCGCCGCGCCCGCTTGATCCTTGAGGCGCCGGTATATCTCCAGAGCCCTCTGAAAGTGCTCTGCTGCTAGATCGCGCTCTCCTTGGCGGTGGTAGAGGTTTCCCATGTTTCCCAGCACCTGGGCAATGCCGGCTGAGTCCTCCAGCTTTTCAAAGAGGCTCAGGCTCTTGCTATAGCTATCCAGAGCATCCGCCCACTGACCTCTCTTATAGCAGAGGCCTGCGACATTGCTCAGGACCGAGGCCTCGCTCTCCATATCCCCTGCCTTCCCGAAGCCCTCCAGGCTCAAGCGATAGTTCTCTAAGGCAGCGGCCCAGTCACCCTGCCGGTAGCACATATTGCCCAGGTTGTTCCTGGCTACCGAAACGGAGTACTCGTCCCCCAGCCCCTCCATAATCGCCAGGCTCTCATTGTAGTCCTCCAGGGCCTCATCCCACTGGCCAAGATCGGCATGGAGATTTCCCAGAGCGCACTGGACTGCCGCCACTGCCGAAAGATCATCTCTGGAACGGAGGGCCTCCAGAACCTGAGCATACCTGGTCAGAGCCTCCTGCCATCTACCCCTTCTCAGGAGCAGATTTACCATGGACTCGAGCGCCTCGATCATCGACCTAGAGTCCCCTCCCACAATCTGCAGATCGAGACATTTTCGGTAGCACTCCAGTGCTCCCTCCAGATCGCCTCTCTCGGCCATGCTCCTTGCCAGGCCATAGAGCGATCTAGCCTCCCCTCGAGCGTCACCCAGTTCCCTGAAGCCATCTATGCTCTGCTGGTACAGTTCCTCTGCTCGCTCCTCCTCCCCAGACTGAAGATAGACGCCTGCCAGATTTCCCAGGGTAACTGCCATGCCGTGCCCATCGTTCAGAACACGCCTCGCCTCCAGGCCCTGACGGTAGCATAAGATGGCATGCATGAGATCCCCTCGATCGGAGTAGAGGTTTCCCAGGTTGTTCTCCGCTGCAGCCAGACCCCGCAGGTCCCCATTATCCTCAAATGCCCTGGCCGCCCCTTCAAAACAGGACTGGGCCTGATCCCACTCCCCTCCGAGCTGATAGATCAGCCCCAGGCTCAGCCTGTTGCCGGCAGCACCAATTTGATCCCCCAGATCCTCCTTTGTGGCAATGCTCTTTTCCAAGAACTCCCCCGCAAGGTGAAGATCGCCCCTGCTCTGATAGACAAGGCCGATGTTAGACTGGACCATCGATGCACCCTGTCTGTCTCCCTGCTGGCAGAATGAATTATAGGCATGAGAATACATCTGCAGGGCAACATCCAGATCTCCTTTCAGATGATATACGCCGCCCAGATTGGATAGGGCCTCAGCCGCTGCTGTCACCTCGCCCATTTCCATGAAGAGATCCGCCGCCCTCTGGTAGCACTCGATCGCCTCCGGCCAATCAGAGCAGTCGCAGCAGATCCTGGCAATGCAATTCAGAGCCTCTGCAGATCCACTCAGATCTTTGGATCTCTCCCTGATCTTCAGGCTCTCCCGGGAGCATTGCAGTGCCATTTCCAACTGCCCCTGCTTATGGTGAACGCCCGCCAGAATAACCAGAGCCCGGGCAAGGGAGGAGGAATCTTTATGCTCTTTCATGATCGCTATTGCCCTTTGAAGGTGGTCTTCTGCCAGGGTCCAATTCCCGTCCTCCAGGAAGCATTGACCCATCCGGCAGAGGGCCTTGGAGGCGAGAGAGGGATGGCCCTTCTGCAATGCCGCCAAGCTCCGGCCATAGAGCTCCAGAGCTTCCTTTAGCCTTCCCTCATGAAAATAGATATCAGCAAGACGGCACTGCATCTCTGCCGCTCCGGATTGATCTTTCAGATCGGCCAGCAGATGGCTGGCTGATTGCAGGCTGATCTGGGCCCTCTTGCCGTTGCCGGTCTGAGAGTAGATGCTAGCGAGGGAGGCAAGAGCCCGAGCTGCCCCCACGGGATCATCCGACAGCTCCCTCTCCTTCAGAATGGTCTGATACAGCTTCTCCGCCTTTTCCATATCGCCTTGAATCTGGCAGAGCTCTGCCAGGTTGCTGGTAGCCTCCATCCGCCCTTTTTTGTCCCTTGG
>NZ_DAIK01000111.1:23687-26714 GCF_002496085.1 Methanosaeta sp. UBA458
AATGAATCATCATCAGAGAGAATCTGGGCCAGATCCGAAGCATTGCTGTAGTATTCAATTGCCGCCTGATGAAAGAAGAGATGGTGAGCAAGCCTTCCCAGATTGAACCATGCCTGAACGCTGTTGACCACAGAGGCATAATCCTCCAGGTCGGTGAGGCGCCTTTTCATAACCTCCTCATCGGAGGAGAGCATGGCCTCAATGAAAGAGGATAATAACGATGGAACGCCAACGGATAGGCTCTTCAGCCTCTCGGGATCGTAGCCCTCGGGATCGGAGAGCATCTCGGCGAAGGAGCCGAGGGAGGAGACGACGCTCTCAGAGCTCGAGTCCATATTCGCCCCCCAAGATAGGATGGGAAATTGAAGGATATTTATTCGATTTGAGGACTGCAGCATGTCTGAATACCCCTTTATGCTTAAGGAAGGCTGCATTATCACCTGCCATGAGATCGGCATCAAATAACATATTATATCATCCCCACAATCGTTTTAAAATTCTTCGGCCGACATACCACACCACTATATACTGTTCGACCATATAAATTCTTCTATTTCTTCATAATGTTAATCAAAAAATGTGTGCACCTTAATATTAATATTGGAATTAACATATAAAACAAAAGACAAAAAAGCTCGGCTCCCGTTGGGGGAGCTACTTCAAGACCAGCTTTAGGGCCCTCTGCGGACAGCCCACAACGCAGGCTCCGCATTGAATGCACTTTCCCGAGTCGGCGACCACCCGCCAATCCTCAAAGCGAAACGTTCCGGTGGGACATATTGATACGCATGCCCCGCAGTTCACGCATTCGGACTCATCCCTGATCACCGGGATCTCCAGAGGAACCACCCTTACTCCCCGCCTCTCAAAGGCCTCCATTACCTCCTGGACCTTCTCAGGCGGAACCTCCAGGACTATCTCGCCGCTCACTGCATTGATGCTCGCCCTCTCGATGTTAACCAGAGCCTCAGTCTCCAGAATCACTGAGGCGATGAGGGGATGGCGGACAATGCCCGGAGCCACATGAAGCATCAGCTTCAAGGCTATCGCCTCCGGGCCAAGAGGCGAGAGAGATGATTGCTGGTAATCATTCCTATCACCTTATGCTCTCTGTCCACCACCGGCAGGGCAGAGATGCTATGAGTATCCAGGGTGCGGGCAGCGAGCTCAATTGGCTCATCCAAGCGGACCGAATGGACCCGACGGGTCATGATCTCCGCTATGCGGGATGGTTTTCCGCTGGCCACCGCTTTGGATATATCCCAGGCAGTTATAATGCCGATCAGCCTTCCATCCCGGGAGACCACCGGCAGATGGTCGAAGCTGCCGCTGATGATCAGCTTTGCCGCCTTCTCCACCGGGATATCCTCAAAGACGGTAACCACATCCCTGCTCATGACATCTCCCACATTGGGCGACTCCTTGGTCTGCTTCATGGGCCGGCTGCTTCCCACCCGGGATAGGGGTTCTGCTGCCTGGCTGAGCAGGAACTCGCCCCGCTCCACCTGCTCCTTTAATGTCCGGGCAACCTCTCTTGCCATCTGGAAGCTGGATAGAGGAGAGCAGGAGACCTCTTTGCCCCCCAGGTCGATCGTGCCCGACTTCAGCTCCTCATAGCTGACCATCCTCACCGAGGGCTTATCCCTGCGCTGGATGCCATAGTCCTGCACCGGGACGGTGATATCGCTGTCCCGCACGGCAGTGCTCTTGGCGAGCCTCTCATTTAACATCGGTATGGGAATTCCTATCCCCAGGTAAAGGCTGGGGCCATATTTATGAAATGTTGCTGCCCGCAGGAAGCTGTTGTTCATCCTCTTAAGGTCGCCGGTGACCATCAGAGTGGAGAAGCCATTCTCAGGATTATGCTGGGTTCCCGCGCCTATGACATAGCCCTGAGCCCCCGCCAGGAAGATGCGCGTACCTACCCCGATGTACTCGAAGCCCGGATCGTTGGAGAGGGGAGAGAGCACCCCTGCACCGCTGTAATGGACATTGCCAAGACCCGGAAGGAGGGTGCCCATGTAGGTGTGCATCGTCCGGTCGGAGGAGTTGGTAGCGGCATTGTAACGCTGATAGGCATTGCGGGGATTGACCACTGTGGCCTGGTTGAAGTCCTCCAGCCTGAGGCTGGTCTCCAGATCCATCTGAGGGTAGCAGTCCGAGGGAGATCCATGAGCCTCGACCTCAATCTGCTTTCCAATTACCAGGTCCTCCATAACATGCGCCCCGCCATACTCGATCCCCCGGTCCTCAGAGGGCTGGGTCGCTCCTAAGAAGAGGTCGACGGCGGCGATGCCCCCATAGGCCTCCACCCTGTTCAGATAGGCGCGGGCGATCTTTATGGGAGGATCGCTATGGCCCAAATTGAGAAAAACCCCGGAAGAGCACATGGCGCCGAAGGTACCAGTGGTGACGACATCCACCTCACGCACCGCTCCCGCCGTGCCCAGCTCATCCACGAGATCTGGCATCTCCTCAGCCGTAACAACGCGGGCCGAGCCGTTGCGAATGCGTTCGTTGATCTCCGATAACGACTTCTCTTGCACATCGGCAAAGGGGGGGCGATCCGATAAAAACTTATTGGGCTAGCACTGCCAATAACGTTATCTGCCAAAAGAGAATCAGAGGTCGATATATGGCGCAATTTCCAGGGAAGAGAATCGTCCTCACCAGCGATACCACCATGATGAGCAGCTATCATGGAGGGGTGATGCTCGGCTTTGCTGCCATCATGCCCAGGGCAACCCTGCCCGATTGGATCTTCCAGAACTTCTTCTGCCCGCCAGTGCCGGCGTTGGAGGACGGATCGGCGGCAACTGCCCCCTGCGGCATGAGAAAGGTGGAAGCGGCACTCCTGGAGTCCGGATTCTCCAGGGATGAGGTGATGGTGGCCCATCCCCTTCACCTTGACCGGGCCATCGGACCGGAGACCAGGATCGTGGGGATAACCCATGATGACCCCATGGGAAAGATCGCCCTCCGGGAAATAGAGGATATCATCCGCCGCGGCCCGCCCTTCAACCGCTC
>NZ_DAIK01000111.1:26770-34975 GCF_002496085.1 Methanosaeta sp. UBA458
GTCCTGGGTGGAAACGGCGCCTGGGAGGTCATGGGGGAGAAGGTGGATGTCGACCACATCTACCTGGGAGAGGGCGAGAGCGATTTTCCCGAGATCTGCCGGCAGATCATAAGAGGAGAGAACGTTCCGGAGGTGTTGCGGGGATCGGCGGTGCCTGGGGATAAGATACCGGTAAACAGAGGAGCGACCATTGGCGGAATTGTGGAGATCGGCAGGGGCTGCTGGAGAGGATGCGCCTTCTGCTCGCCCACCATGCGCTCTGTGCGCCACAGGCCTATTGAAAATATTCTTAAAGACGTGCGGGTGAACCTGGAATGCGGCCAAGAGGATATCATCCTCCACAGCGAGGACGTCTTCTCCTATGGCTCCAAAGGCACAAGGCCGAATGAAAAGAAGATGACTGAGCTCGTGACCGAAGTCAAGAAGCTGGGGCCGAAGACGATGGACTTCTCCCATCTCAGCCTGGCCTCGGTCCACTCCAACCAGGGTCTATTAAGAGAGATCTCCAAGATCGTGGGCATAGGCTCGGATCAGAACCACATGTCTGCCTGGATAGGGATAGAGACGGGGAGCTGCCGCATCCTGAAGATGCATATGCCCCAAAAGGCGCTTCCTGGAGAGACGGAGAACTGGCCCCAGATCGTAGAGGACTGCTACCGCCTCTTCGACGAGGAATCCTGGCTTCCCGTGGCCAGCCTGGTTTTGGGCCTGCCTGGAGAGACGGCAGAGGATGTCATCCGGACCACGGAGCTGGTGGAGTCTCTGAAAGATTACACCGGCCTAATGCTCCCCCTCTTTTTCACCACCATCGCCGAGACGAAACTGGGCGGCACAAGGGGCTTTTCAAAGGCCGATGCCTTGCCCGAGCACTGGCATCTGGTAGGTCTGTGTCTTGAGTACAACCTAAAGCATTTGAAGAAGCTGCACCAGCTATACAAAGAGAGGATGACTGCAGGACCACTGGTTCACGCTGCCTTGACCGGAGTGAACTTGATCGCAGACGTCGCACTTAATAAATATCTGAAGAGAATGAAAAGAGGCGAGCCGCCCAACTGAGCCCCTGCCTAGCGGTGGCATATGGAGCTGAGAAGCGGAAGAGACGTTCTAGCACCAGCGTCACGCTATCATTATAGTACTAGAGGTATTCTTATGCAAACACAAATATTTTGCCATTGACATGTCGGAATTGCCGAGCGCGCATCCGGATTCAGAGATATTAGATCAATAATTCTCCAAAACAGACCTCACCACTCCTTTGTGGTCCCCCTTTAGGGAGTAAACGTTGTGATCCCCAGAGACATCAATGCTCAAAATGCCCAGGCGAGTGTTCATGAGCCCGACCATCGCCGAAACCCCTCGGTAGCTGACGTCAAAGCCCTCCTTCGCGAGATAGGTGAAGACGTCCTCCGTGGTATAGGCACCATCGCTTAGGAAAAGCTTCAAGACCGCCTTCCGGATTCCCACGCCATCTCGCTTAAGATAATTCCTCAGTCTTTCCTGGATTCGTTCTTCCGCGCTCTCCATCCGGCAAAATCACCGCCTCGAAAGAATGGATTTAAGGATTATAAAGGTATTCTCTCCACGACCGGTCCATCCTGCAGAGGATACCTCTCAATTATACAAAGATCGCATTTGCAGCCCTCTAGATCCGGGCATATCTCCTCCAGAATCCAGGCGGCGATCTCGATCCTTCCTTCCAGGCAGGAGTACATTTCAGCAGGCACCTCCAGCCCATCGATGATCCCCAGCGCTGACTTTAGATCACCCTCCTTACCCTCAATTATGCCGTGGATTATGGTTCCCTCTTCTGTGATGTAGTCCAGCGGCCGGGATGTCCTCTCCGCCCGGCGTCGCAGTCTCTCTCTCAGCTGCACAGCATCCTTGAAGCGGGAGGGACAGTAATGCACCTTGATGTCATCCAATAGATAGCCTCGGGCCATCTCTTCGCTGCCTTCTGCACCGCAGCCCAGGTCCAGGGGCAAAAAACCCTCTTCCATTAGACGAGAGAAGTTGGTCTCTGAGAACTCAAGCTCATTTAGGTTCAGAAAGGCATCTGCTTCTCGGACGGCATGAACGATCTGGGGCGCTGGCTTATATGCCGGGATCTCCACCCCAGCCTGCAATCCCAATGCCTTTGCCTCCTCCAGGACCTCCTTTAGTCCGACTGGATCAGACCATTCCTCATCAGGCGGATGGAAGCGGATCTCATCCAGGCCGGCTCTTACCAGCCTCTTCAGGACAGATCTGTTGGGCAGAATGCCGGTGTAGAGGTGGATATGGTGCTCGCTTCCGAACTCCTCCTTCAATGCCCGGATGCAATCCAAGACATAGTCCAGCCTTAAGAGGGGCTCTCCTCCCGTGATCCCCGTGCCCAGGGCGCCGATGGCCCTGCCCTCGCTCAGGATATCAGCCAGCTCTCCCACCGGCTGCTCATCGGCATATGCCACATCCTTTCCCCTTCGATCCTCGGAGATTGGGCAGTAAAAGCAGCCCCGTTCGCACCGGCCAGTGACGAAGAGGACCAGGCCCGCCCCCTGCCGACAGATCTGGCAGCCAGGGGAGAGGTAGTTGTAGATCGATCCCACAGAATCGGATTGCCACTGGAGCATGATTGCAGGAAAGGTGGGTTGGATTATCAATTTTGTGGAATCGGCTGAGCACAGGGGCAGCGGCATCAAAACGGTTATCAGAGAGAAGGGCATTGATCCTTTCAAAGAAAGAATATAATTAAAATATATTTAAAAGGATGGTTCTTTGTGAGAGAATATCTCCTCGGAAATGCAGCTATCGCCAAAGGACTGCTGGAGGCGGGGATCGGACTTGCCGCCGGCTACCCGGGAACTCCCTCCTCAGAGATCATTGAGGGCCTGGTGGAGCTGAAAGGCGATCTGCCCCTACATATAGAATGGTCTGTGAACGAGAAGGTGGCGCTGGAGGTGGCGGCAGGTGCCTCTTGGACCGGCTGCCGCTCCGTGGCCACCATGAAGCATGTGGGCCTGAACGTGGCCGCCGACCCCTTCATGACCCTGGCCTACCTGGGGGTAGGAGCAGGGCTGCTGGTGATCTGTGCCGATGATCCCTTCTGCCATTCATCCCAGAATGAGCAGGACTCACGACGCTTCGCCCAGTTCGCCTCCATTCCCTGTCTGGATCCTGCCGACCCCCAGGAGGCCCGGGATATGGCGATCTATGGCCTGGAGCTGTCGGAGAAATTCAACATCCCGGTAATGCTCCGGCCCACCACCCGCGTCTCTCATGCCCGGGCGGATGTGGAGGTGAGCCAGGATCGACCAATTCCAGTCGAGCGCCGTTTCGTCAAGAATCCTGCGCGACGGGTGGCCCTGCCAAGCCATGCCCGGCCGCTCCACCACGAGCTTTTGGCCAAGCAGCCAGCAATAGAAGAGGAGCTGGAGGGGTGCCCCTGGAACAGGCTAACCCTCCGGGGGGAGACGGGAGTGATAGCCTCGGGGATTGCCGGTCTGTATGCCGAAGAGGCCCTGACGGATCTGGACCTTGACCACACTCTGCTCAGGATTGGAGCCTATCCCGCCCCAAAGAAGCTGATATGCCGCATGCTCGAGCATGTCTCGAGGGTGCTGGTGATAGAAGAGCTGGAGCCGGTGGTCGAAGAACAGGTGGCGATGCTGGCAGGGAAGATAAATCCCTCCATACAGATCCTGGGCAAGGAAAAGGAGATCCCTCGCGAGGGAGAACTGGACCTTATTACGGTGAGAAATGCCCTGGCCAGGATGAACGGCCTGGGTATTATGGAGAGAGCATCCTTTGCAGCAGCGGAGATAGTCCCACCCCGGCCTCCGGCTTTATGTCCAGGCTGCAGCCACCGTGCCACCTACTATGCCATGAGACGGGTCTATGGCAAGAAGGCGATCTATCCCAGCGACATAGGCTGCTATACCATGGCAGTGGGCATGGGGACGGTTGATACCTGTCTGTGCATGGGGGCGAGCATCAGCCTCGCCAGCGGCATAAGATTCGGCGGTGAGACGGAGGGGATCTGCGCAAGCCTCGGAGACTCCACCTTCCTGCATGGAGGCATGACCGGCCTATTGAATGCCGCCTACAATAAGGCCAGGATCACAGTGACAATTCTGGACAACTCCACCACCGCCATGACCGGCCATCAGCCTCATCCGGGAACCGGGGTCACTGCCACCGGCGAGCCCACGGCCCAGGTCTCGCTGGAGGAGCTGGCCAGAGCTTTGGGGGCAGGGCTGGTCGAGACCGTTGATCCCTACGACCTTGAGGGGACGATGGAGGGATTCCAGAGGGCTAAGGATTTTCCCGGCCTATCGGTAGTCATCGCCAGACAGCCCTGCGTGATCAAGGCCCGCCGAAGCGGGACACGGCCACGGGCCTTCAAGGTGAGCGATGAGTGTCAGGGATGCAGGATCTGTGTGGAGTACGGCTGCCCGGCCATTGAGTTTGAGGGAGAGATGGCAAAGATCAACAATCTATGCACCGGCTGCGGGATCTGCGCCCAGATCTGCCCCAGCTCTGCCATTTTGGAGGTGGAGATATGAGAACCTCAGAATGCGATATGGTGATCGTCGGCGTCGGCGGCCAGGGAGTGATATTGATATCAGACGTGATCGGCAGGGCAGGAGTCCTGGCGGGAAAGCCGGTGCGAGGCGCGGAGACCCACGGCATGGCCCAGAGAGGGGGGAGCGTGATCAATCACACCCGAATAGGATGCCGCTTCAGCCCCTTGGTCGCTCCGGGCAGCGCCGATCTCTTGATCGCCCTGGAGCCAGCTGAGGCCCTGCGATTTGGCCATTTCCTCTCCCCAGATGGGGTGGCCCTGATCAGCAACCAGCCGGTCCTGCCGGTAACTGTCACCACCGGAAGAGCCCGGTATCCCTCTTTAGATGATCTGATAGAGCCGCTTTGTGGCCAATGCCAGAGGGTCCTGGCCCTGGATGCCACCGCCCTGGCGCGGAAGGCAGGAACCGCTCAGGCCATGAACGTGGTGATGCTCGGCGCCCTTTCCCAGTATATTCCCCTCTCAGAGGAGCATATCATCCAAGCCCTGGTTGAGGTTGTGCCGCCAAAGCATCTGGAGGCAAATAAGAGGGCATTTGCATTGGGAAAAGCTGAAGTAGAATAGGGGAGATAGACCAGTCTATGGAAGAAGAGAAAAAAATGGTTGAGAACAAGCCAGAAGAAAACAAAACTGAGGAGAAGGCAGAGCCTGTAATCACCCGGAGCATGAGGGAAGAGGCCTGCCCAACCTGCGGAGCGACAGAGCCCTCCATGCCTGCCGTCCTCCCCGACATGAGCTGGTCCATAGAGAAGCTGATCGCCGCCACCAAGGACAAGCATATGCTTGTGCGCTCCAACGCCATCATGCTCCTCTCTAAACGGGATATATCTGAGTCCCTGGAGGCTTTAATTGAGGCCCTCAAAGACGAGGAGTATCTGGTAAAGAGCAATGCCATGGTGGCCATTGCCGGATATGGAAAGCAGGTATCCGATCGCATGATCGAGGCCCTGGAAGATGCAGACAAGGATGTGCGTGCGGGAGCGGCCTGGGTGATCGGTGAGCTGAAGGAGAACCGGGCGGTGGCTGCTTTAGAGAAGGTGGCCAAGGACGACTATCCCCTGGCCAGGATCCAGGCAAAGGCTTCTTTGATCGCCATGGGCAGGGGACCCAAGAAGCCAGAGGCTCAGCCTCCTGTGGCTCAGCCGCCCGAAGATTCACCCGAAACAGGGGACAAAGAGGCAGAGAAGAGCGAAGAGAAGAAGGCAGAATAGATCTGCGAATCTTTTTTCTTTTCAGACAAAATATATCAATCATAAGAGCATAGAATATGTTATGGAAGCCCCAATAGGCAAGAGCGTGTACAATTTTATCGATCTCGTGGGAACCTCAAATGAAAGCTGGGAGGACGCTGTCCAATCTGCAATCAATACTGCGAACCGAAAACTGACCAACGTGAGAATTGCCGAGGTCACGAGGATGGACACCAGGCTTACAGAGGGAGGGATAATGGAGTACAGGGTAAGGGTGACCCTCTCCTTTAAGCATGAGGTCGAGCCCGAGACGCTCTGAGCTCAAAGTAATCCCCGGATTCCGGGAGATGATCTATAAAAGGAAAGGCTTAACAGCTAAACTAAAGTAAGGGAAAATGTGCCCCGGATAAGCCTGATCATCCCCACCAGAAACGAATCCCAAACCATACGCCAGTGTATCCAAAGGGCACTGGAGGCCTTCGAGAAGGCGGGCCTTGAGGGAGAGATAATCGTTGCGGACAGTTCCACCGACCAGACGGCGGATATCGCTGCCTCCTGCGGGGCGAAGGTCGTATTCCCCCAGAGGCTGGGGTATGGCAATGCATACCTATTGGGTTTCCAGGAGGCTGGAGGGGACTATATATTTCTCATGGACGGGGACCTCACCTACGACCCCGAGACCATTTTGGATATGCTTCCCTGCCTGGAGAGCGGCGAGTATGACCTGGTCATGGGATCGAGGCTCAAAGGCAGGATCATCCCAGGAGCGATGCCCGCCCTTCATCGTTATGTAGGAAATCCTATTTTGACCTGGGTTTTGAACCGGCTCTTCTCCGCCGGAATCTCCGACGCTCATTGCGGTCTGCGTGGCATAACCAGGGATGCCCTCTATAAGCTGAACCTCAGGTCCGGGGGAATGGAGTTCGCCTCGGAGATGGTGATCGAGGCCGCCTCCCGCGGCTTGAGGATCGCTGAGGTTCCCATTACTTATTATCCTCGACAGGGAGACTCCAAGCTGAACTCGTTCACCGATGGCTGGAGGCATATGCGATTCATGATGCTCTACCGGCCAGGGCCCTTTCTGCTCGTCCCGGGCCTGGTAGCACTCCTCCTCGGCCTGATCCTGGCAGTGGTGGTTTACATAGAGGGTGGCTCGAGGATGCATTCCTTGATCCTGGGGGGACTGCTGCTGATCATCGGCTATCAGATGCTTCTTGCCGGGATGCATTTCAGAGCTTTTGGCGCTGCCTGGGGCCTTTCCAAGTCGAGCGGAATGAAGAAGCTGATCAGCTACCATTCCCTGGAAAAAGAGCTCTTAATAGGGCTGGCTCTGCTGGCAGCGGGAATTGTCATTGGCCTCGTGGTCCTCATGAGGTGGAGAGGGGCGGGCTTTGGTGCATTGGATGCCGCCCAGAACGCTATGGTGGCCATGATACTCACCATTCTTGGAATTCAGACCATCTTCTCCGGGATGTTCATCAGCCTGCTATTGCTTTACAATGGGCACCAGGATGGCGAATAAGAGGTGGAGATCGCTTATGTGTACGATGCCGTCTATCCCTGGGTCAAAGGGGGGGCGGAGAAGAGGATCTATGAGCTCTCCCGAAGGCTGGCGGCGCGCGGGCATGTCGTCCACTGCTACGGCATGAAATGGTGGCAGGGAGAGGACGAGATCGAAAGAGAGGGCGTTCGCTTTCATGGCATATGCGAGCCCAGGCCCCTTTATGTCAATGGAAAGAGATCGATTGGAGAGGCAGCCTACTTTGCCGCCAGGCTGCTTTCTCACCCCTCAAAGGAGGCGGCGGTCGACTGCCAGAATTTTCCTTATCTGTCCTGCTTTTCCGCTCGTCTCTTGAGCAGTTGGAGGAAGAAGAACCAGAAGCTCTTTATCACCTGGCATGAGGTCTGGAAAGATTACTGGCATGAGTACCTGGGAAGGAAGGGAGAAATTGGCAGGATCACTGAATTGATCGCTGCCCGGCTGACCGATCGCAATCTGGCAGTATCGAAGAGGACGGCCAGGGATCTGGAGAGCCTGGGGGCAAGAGGGGTACAGGTGGTGCCAAACGGCATCGACTGGCAGAAGATCGAGGGGATAGCGCCCTCCCCAAAGAGTTTTGATATCGTTTTTGCCGGAAGGCTGGCCGCTCATAAGAACATCCACCTCCTAATTCAGGCGGTGAGCATAATGAAGTCAGAGATCCCGGATGTGCGGGCAGCGATCATTGGCGACGGGCCGGAGATGGAGAGGCTGAGATCGCTGACAGGGAAATTGGGGCTGGAGAAAAATATCGAGTTCTGCGGATTTCTGGAGAACTATGATGATGCTTTGGCCCTGATGAAGTCCTCCCGGGCCTTCGCCTCACCCTCCACCAGAGAGGGATTCGGCATGGCCGCCCTGGATGCCAATGCTTGCGGCCTGCCGGTGGTGACTGTCGAGCACAGGATGAATGC
>NZ_DAIK01000144.1:0-4474 GCF_002496085.1 Methanosaeta sp. UBA458
AAATAGCGAGGAGCCAAAAGCTATTTCTCTCCTCCAATTGCATTATCAGAATCGTGAATAGAATATCCGTCTTCCCCACACTCATCTTTGCATTTATCCTGCTCGCCATAGCCTCGAATACCCCCGCCCTTGGCTCAGTCACTGAGTACGGCCGAAGCGCAGAGGACCTGATTGGCGCTTTTTCCATCGAGAAGACCATCCAGATCGGTGGCAGCAGCCAGAACTTTCTCTCTGGAAGCGAGGCCGATCCTCTGAGCCCTCCCAGGAGCCTCTCCTCCGGCCTGATGGCAGACGATCAGGCCCCCAGCCTTGCGGGCCTTGTCATCGAGCCACCATCGATTCCCGCCAATTACTCCCAGCCGGTCAATATCACCCTTCATGCCATAGATGACCAGGCGTTCTTTGGAGCTGAAGCCAGGTTCACCGGGCCCAGTGGAATGGAAGCGGCGGCCCTCTTCCCTTCGGCAAGCATCACTGCAGGATCGGCTAAGGATGGGTGGTATAATGCCAGCATAATCCTGCCAGCCAATCAGACCGGCGAGTGGCGCCTGGAGAGCCTGACGATGGTAGACCGGGAGGGAAATAAAAGGATTCTGCTGGAAAAAGAGCTGGAAGAGCGCGGATTTGATGCGAATATATTCGTGGTTCAGCCTGATAGCACTCTCAGCCAATTCACCTGAATCCCTCGATGAAGCTCTTTATGCACCATCCCAGGTCCGGGTGATATCCTCCCTCGAGCAGGGCGAACCTCCTGCCCATGCACTCTTCCTCTGATCCTTCCCGGATGGCCTTGCCTATCTCTCTGTAATCCTCTCTTTTCAAGAGGCCTCCCCAGTCCTCCAGATATGTATCAAAGCCGGCCGAGACTCCAACAATGTCGCAGTCGAATCCCAAAAAGGCCTCTTTCACCTGTGCCAAATACCGGCTCTGGTCCATGTTCAAATACTCGAAGTTCTCGTCTACCGACCAGGGGTTGACGATTTTTACGTTGCGGTCTCCTCGGAAGATGCTCACTGTGCCATCGCCAAAGTGAAGATCGATGTCGATTATCAGCACCCGCTTCGCTTTGGGCCGGATCTTCTGCACCGCTATGGCCATACTATTGAAAAAGCACATTCCCCAGGCCCGGTTGGATGATGCATGGTGGCCTGGTGGTCGGATGAGGGCGAAGGCCGGATCTCCTCCGACGGCCTGCTCGGCTGCGCAGATAGCCCCTCCGGCGGCAAGAACCGCAGCATCGTAAAGCCCAGAGGCCTTCACCCGGCCGATGTGCTCAGGCCCGTGCACTCTGGCGATATCCTCCAGATCTGCCGGAATGGGCTCAATAAACTCCAACCCCTCAAGCATTTCAGCGGGAAGGGAGACCCTGTCCGGATTCTCCACCGGGTTTGTCGGATACCTCTTCTCCATCTCTCTGCTATATACTATCTTCACAGGCTTTGATTGATGTCTAGCCACTTAATTCATTCGATTTGGCTTGACCGTTCGACTGTGCAGTCCCGACTGTGTAGTCCCGACCGAAAACTACAAATAACTATAATGATTATATAGATAGATTGCCGCGTCAAAAGCTGTATGAGCGAGAAAAGCTTGACGGCTTTGCTCTCAAGGCCATAGGTATCGGACGTATCTCACCATAGATACGCCGCAGACCAATAAGACCTGAGAGGTGCTGTTATCGGGACAGCATCCGAAAAAGCACCAAAAAGGCCGATAAGACCCGCAGGTCAAAGAGATACGCGCCTTGATCGGCGTAGTATGCCTTAATCGGCTCAATATGGGAAATATCGCTCCGGCTTTCATGGCGCGGCACAATGCCGCAGGCAGTGCAATTGAATGACCCGGCATCTGGCGATGATTTCGGGTTCCTGTAAAAAGGACGCTGTGTAAGGGCCCAGTGCGTAGATTGCATTATAGCCCGGCATTGAATCGGTCTCGGGGCGTGGGCAGGCTGTCACAATGTGATTAGCTCCTCCTGAAAGGGCGCTGTGGATCGGCGCTGGCCCGTCCGAGACTCGATTTTTCTGTGAAATCCGAAGATCTATCCTGCCGTCGCACAACCCTGGATGCATGACTCCAGAACACGTGCCAGCTCCTCTATCTCTATGGGCTTGCTTATGTACGCGTTCATTCCCGCGTCCAAACACTCGTCCCTATTTTCGCCCATTGAGTGGGCAGTCATGGCGATGATGCAGGTGTTGTATCCTGAATCTCGAATGCGACGGGTTGCCTCCAGGCCGTCCATCTCCGGCATCTGCACATCCATCAAGACGATATCGTAAGGCTTCTCCCGCAGGGCCTGCAAGACCTTCAATCCATTCTCCGCCACATCTGCCTGGTATCCCAGCCGTTTGAGCATGCTGAGTGCTACCTTCCGGTTGACGGGATTGTCCTCTGCCATCAGAATGCGAATGGTGCGAGCTTCAGCAATGGGACCTTCCAGGAAAGCATTATTCTCTGCTATTGGCGTCTCGTTTTCTGAGTGCGATATGAGATCCTCTAGAAGATTGCGGAGCTGAAGAGCTTTCACCGGCTTGTTCAGCCAGCCATCGGCCATAACCTTGGAACTAGAGCCCCGACCCAGGGGTGAGAGGAGAACAAGCCAGACCTCTCCATATCTGTTGCTCTTGATTTTTTCTGCCAGATCCTGACCATCCTCATCCGTCATCATGGCATCCATGAGCACGACATCATATTCCTCTCTCTCAAGGTGGGTCTTGCCCTCCTGCAGGCTCGAAGCCCCATTGGTGATCATTCCCAGCGACCGGGTAGCGCGAATCAGCATCTCTAAAGCAGAACCATTGTCATCGATGATAAGCGCCCTCTTGTTCTCCAATCTCGATCGAGGGGTAGGTGAACCGCCATCGAGATCCTGTAGATCTGCTGAAATATCTGCCACATCAGCAGCAAACTCGAAGTAAAAGGAGCTGCCAGTTCCAATCTCGCTCTCCGCCCATATCCTCCCACCCATTCGCTCCACAATCCCCCGGCTGATGGCTAATCCCAGGCCTGTCCCTCCATAGCTCCTGGTCTTTGAGGAGTCAACCTGAGTGAAGGACTGGAAGAGCTCGCTTTGGTTCTCAGGGGAGATGCCTATTCCCGTGTCCCTGACTGCAAAGTGAAGCTCAACCTTGTCGTCACTCCCTTCAAGCCGTCTGGAGCTGACCTTTAGCACAACATCTCCTCGATCTGTGAACTTAACAGCATTTCCCAGAAGGTTGACCAGGACTTGCCTTAAGCGATTGACATCTCCCACAATCCTCTTTGGAACGTCATTCTCCAGCAGATAAGCCAGCTCCAGACCCTTCTCCGATGCCTTTATCGCCACCAGATCCAAAGAGTCCTCAATGCAGATCTGAAGGTCAAAAGGCACATTCACCAATTCCATCTTATCCCCGTCGATCTTGGAGTAGTCCAGGATATCGTCGATGATGGCAAGCAGGGCACTGCCGCTCTTTTGAATGGTATCGAGGAAGTCTCGCTGCTCAGGCTTTATATCCGTTCCTTGCAGGAGACGGGCCATGCCAATTATCGCATTCATGGGCGTTCTTATCTCATGGCTCATATTGTCCAGAAAATTGGATTTGGCCCTTGCAGCTGCTTCCGCCTTGGCCTTGGCCACTAAAAGATCCTTGTTGGTGGCCTCTAGCTCTGCAGTGCGAAGCCTTACCCTCTCCTCCAGATCCTCGTTGAGCCGCTTGACCTCTTCCTCCGCTTTTCTTCTCTCTGCTATCTCAAGCTGAGCCTCCCGATATAGCAGGGCATTTTCATTAAGGATTATCATTTGCCGGATGAACACCAGGCCTATTATCACCCCCACGCTGAGGGAGAGGCTGCCAAAGGATATGGCAAAATTATGATCGCGACTCCAGACGAGCATGAAAAATGCCCCGGCTGCGCATAGGTATGGAAGATAAAGAGGCCACCCGGCCCGGTCGTAGCGCACTTCAATATCCCGATTGGCGCTAAATGCGCCCCTCTTCGCTGCCTCTCCCTGGGCTATTCCGGCTAGGCCCATCAATAGGTATCCTGCAACCCAACCGCTATCCAGGAGTCCACCCGGCTGATAGGTTTCGTTTAGAATCTGCATAAAATATATAGTATCTGTGGCGATCCAAACACCTGCTCCCAGAGCGAGGAACTTCAGAGCTTCATTTCCGGGGAGGCTCAGCTTTAGAAAGAGCATCTCTGCCACTAAGAAGACCAAGATCAGATCAAAAATCGGATAGGCTACGATCAACGCCATGTCTAAGGGACTCAAATTGCTGTTCTGATAGATGACGGGCTGAAAGATAAGCGACCAGAAGAATAGGCCGGAGGTTACGATCACAATGGCTGCATCCAATAGGATCCTTGTCCTCTCTCGCGGGGTTATCTTAATGGAAGGCAAAAGCAGTATACCTATTATGAAAAGGACATAGGTCATGAGCCATGGTATATCTGCAATTGAGCTGAACAGCGCTTGATTTTTAAA
>NZ_DAIK01000162.1:0-3737 GCF_002496085.1 Methanosaeta sp. UBA458
CGGGGCCCGATCTCCACCCGGGAGGTGCTCTCCGACCAGAGCATCATGTCATCCATAAATGAGGCTGGCCGGGCTGCCCTGAAGGATCTATTGAGAAGGCCCACATTGGAGGAGTTCATGCGGCTCTCCCGCCGTTTCACCATGGAGACGGGTCTTGCCAGCAGCTGGGCCCTGGATATGATAGAGGCGGTGGAGGCGGAGGGCGGAAGGGCCAGCATGATCATGCTAGGAGACGCGGTCTATGCCTTTGGCGGAATTGAGGGGCTCCAGAGCTCAGGCCAGGTCTATACTACCTTCATCTCTCAGAGAGGTGCTAACCTTGACTGAAATTCCCAAATCCCATCCCAGATATGCTTCTCTGGTGGCGCGGGAGCGCGTGGCAGAAGGAGTGAAAAAAGGATATACCAGCACCCAGGGGCTGATCGCCCAGGGCAGAGGAGAATGCTTCGACTATCTCCTGGGTGAGAGGACGACGGCTTCCGCTGCAGCGGCGATCCGGGCGGGAGCGGCATTGCTCCTCTTAGCCCAGAGGCCAGCGATCTCGGTCAACGGCAATGTGGCAGCTCTCGTCCCGGAGGAGATGGTGGCTCTGGCTGCGGCCCTCAAAATCCCCCTGGAGGTGAACCTCTTTCACCGCAGCGAGGAACGGGTGAAGAAGATCGCCGATCTGCTAAGGGAGAAGGGGACAGAAGATGTTCTGGGCGAGAGGCCGGACACTTCAGTACCAGGCCTTGATCATGCCCGGGCCCTGGCCACCCGGGGCGGAATCTACGATGCCGATGTGGTGCTCATTCCCCTGGAGGACGGCGACCGTTGCGAGGCCCTGCTGGCCATGGGAAAAAGAGTCATTGCCATCGACCTCAACCCCCTCTCCCGCACAGCAAAAAAGGCTACAGTGAGCATTGTGGACAACATACTCCGGGCGGTTCCCCAGCTGACGGAAGAGGTCAGGCAGCTCTCCAATAAGCCTCGCCCGGATCTGGAGAAGATATTAAATGAATACGACAACCAGGAGACTCTGGCCGGGGCGGTGCAGGAGATCCGGGACCATCTGGACGAGCAGTTCAGGAAAGGGAGCGATTAACCTATCACTGGAAACCTCCTGCGTATGAGCTTATGCAGCTCAATGGCGGCAAAGGCCACCAGGGCCACTCCCACCAGCTCCACCCACTGATACAGAGAGACGGGATGAATCTGCAACACATCGGACAGACCAGGCATGTACATGGCAGCCACCTGGATCAGAATGGCGGCTATGGTGCCGAACACAAGCAGAGGATTTCTAAGTGGACTGGAGCTGAAAGCGCTCTTGAGCTCTGATCGGCTGGCGAAGACCACAGCATTCTCAAAGAGGACCATCATGATCATAGCGATGTTTCTCGCCTCCTCAATGCTCCGGCCCATGGACATCTGCCAGTGGAATATGGCATAGGTCAGGCCGCCTACAACCACTGCCACCAGTGCTACCTTCTCCACCATCAAACGGTTGAAAATCGCCTCGTTCGCCGGTCTCGGCGGCCGGTTCATCTCCCCGCCCTCGGCGGGCTCGAAGGCCAGGGCTACATCTTGAATACCGTTGGTGACCAGGTTCAGCCAGAGGAGCTGGACCGCAAGCAGAGGGAGGGGCATATTGAAGATCAGGGCTAAGATGAATAGGAATATCTCCGCCACTCCGGTGGAGATGGAAAAGAAGATCACCTTTCGCAGGTTATTGTAGACGATCCTCCCCTCCTCTATCCCCGAGACTATGGAGGCGAAGTTGTCATCGGTGATGATGAGGTCAGCGCTCTCCTTGGCCACATCGGTCCCGCCCTTGCCCATGGCCACGCCCACGTGAGCGGCATGCAGCGCGGGTGCATCGTTGGCTCCGTCACCGGTAACAGCCACCAGCTTTCCGTTTCTCACCAGAGAGTTGGTGATGAGCACCTTCTGCTGGGGCTCAACCCGGGCGTAAACCCGGCCCTTCCTGGTAAGAGCATCGACTGCCTCCGGGCCTTTGGCCTCAGCATCCTTCAGCTCCATTCCCGTGACCACCTGGTCGACGCTATCCGCCAGCCCCAGCTCCCTGGAAATGGCAAATGCGGTTGCCGGATGATCACCGGTGACCATTGCCACCTGGACGCCCGAGCTCTTGCATGCCTCCACTGCCGCTTTGGCCTCCGGCCGGAGGGGATCGATCATCCCCACCAGTCCTAAAAATGTGAGCCCTTCCAGCCGGTTCTCGGCGAATTCCTGGTTCTCTGGGAACCTGCCAGAGGCCAGGGCCAGGAGTCTGAAACCTGCAGTGGCCAGAGCCTCGGCCACTTTATCTGCACCCTGTGGATCCAGAGGGATCTCGCCATCGGAAGTGGCCATTCTGCTGCTCATCGTCAGGATCTTCTCTGGCGAGCCTTTGGCAAATGCAATCCTCCCATCCGGCCCCTGATGAAGGGTGGCTGAGAACTGGCGCTTGGATTCAAAGGGTATCTGAGCGATCCTGGGATAATTGCTCTGCTCCTCCTGTTGAGTGACTCCAGTCTCCTGAGCCATCATTAGCAGGGCCACGTCCACTGCATCCCCGTGGTAGTCCCAGCCGCCGTCTCGGAAGCCGGAAAAGGCCTCATTTGCCAGAACCGAGGCTCTAGCCAGGGCCTTCAGGGCAGATGTCTGGCCGGCTGACCGGCTGCCGACCGGGCCTTCTGCTGCCATCTTCCCTGCTGCTTCCTCTGCCACTTCCCGAGGGCTTTTCGCCAGATCGATCACATTCCAGCTATCCTGGCCGGGAATGACAGCTCTGGTAACAGTAAGCTGGTTGACGGTAAGGGTTCCCGTCTTGTCCGAGGCGATGAAGTTGCATGATCCCAGGGCCTCCACCGCCACCAGCCGGCGGACGATGACATTTCTCTTTGCCATGCGAGACATGCCTATGGACAGAGCCACAGTCATGGCCACTGGCAGACCCTCGGGCACTGCCGCCACCGCCAAAGCTACCGACTGCAGGAAGATATCATAAATTGGCTCTCCCCGGTAGATCTCAACCGCAAAGATCACCGCCACAGCCACGGCCACGCCCAGAGCGATCTTGGAGTTGAACTTCTCCATGCGCAGGATCAGAGGAGGCTTGGTCTCGGGCTTGCCAGCCAGAGACGCTGCCAGACCTCCTACTGCGGTATTCGAGGCGGTGGCGACTGCGACACCTCTACCCCTCCCTGATACTACAATGGTGCCGGCAAAGGCCATGTTCTCCCTATCGCCCAGTGGGGTTCTCCGATCGAGAATCAGATCGGGGTCTTTGGCATCTGGTATCGACTCTCCGGTGAGCAGAGACTCGTCCACCACCAGATCCTGGACCTCTATCAGTCTGATATCGGCTGGAACCTTTCCTCCTGACTCCAGGAGGACTATATCGCCGGGAACAAGCTCCTCAGAGTCTATCTCGAACTCCTCGCCACCCCGGATCACCCGGGTCTTGGTTCGGACCATATTCTTCAATGCTTCAGCGCTCTTCTCGGCTGAGTACTCCTGGATGGTGCCAATGATTGAGTTGAGCAGCAGCACAATCATGATAAATATGCTCTCCTGCCAGTCTCCAAGCAACAGGGAGATAGCGGCTGCCAGGAGGAGAATGTAGATCAAGGGACTGTAAAATTGGCGGAGAAAATAGACCGCAATGCTCGTCGGCTTCGGTTTGGGAAGGCTGTTCGGCCCATAGATCCTCAACCTTTCCGCAACCTCGTCCTTTCCCAGTCCGCCTTCGG
>NZ_DAIK01000162.1:3808-15770 GCF_002496085.1 Methanosaeta sp. UBA458
GGAGTTCCATGGGCTCAAATTCATGAAATTTTTGATATATGATCTGGTTGATTACAGTTTCGGTATAAAAGCAAGATACAGTCGCCTTATTTAATTACATGATGTGGGAGCGATCGGATTGAGCTATGACGATAGGCTTACATATCTGGCCGGACAATTCTCGAGTGGTGGGGTTAATTACAAAAATAATTATAATCTTGCTGGTTTGTCTCTCATTTGTATCCCTCTCGCCCTGTGAGGCACTACCGGAAGATGTCACAATCATGGGATCCTCAACAGTGATGCCGCTGGCCGAGGCTGCTGCAGAGGTCTTCAATCTCGAGCAGAATGATTATTTGGTCAGTGTCACGGCAGGTGGAACCGGCGCGGGAATTTTAGGCATTGTGGAGCGCAAGTACGACATAGCCATGGCTTCGCGGGCTATAACTGAGGAAGAAAAACAGATGTTCGGGGACAGCTTCCAGGAGTTCAAGATCGGCATGGACGGCATCAGCATTGCCGTAAGCGATGAGATATACCAGGAAGGAGTACGGGACCTGAGCAGGGATCAGGTTATGAGGATCTATTCCGGTGAGATCACTAACTGGAATGAGGTGGGAGGACCGGATAAGGATATCTATGTTATTTCCAGAGAATACGGCTCGGGCACAAGAGACGACTTCAATGAAGCGGTGATAGGGGACATAGGGACAGAAAGCCCTGGAGTCGATACCGTGGCCTACAGCGGAGCAGAGGTCAAGACGGCAATTTCCGGAAGCGATAGGGCCATAGGCTACCTGGGATTCAATTATNNAAGCTGGATTTTTATGAGCTCAAAAGGAACCTCTACTTCTATACATTCGGCGACCCTACTCCTGGAGCCAGGGCATTCATCGATTTCATCCTGGGGCCAGAGGGACAGAAGATTGCGGCAGAAGAGGGTTTCATACCGGACTGATGCTTTTAAGGAGAGAAAAGCACTCTAATCTTGCACAGGAGCAAGCAAAAAATAATAATACCAGTATGTGCATCTACTATCTGGTGAACTTCCTTTGTGCATACCCGAGCCCAAGACCATATGGTGGGATGAAGGCCTCTGGCTTATCGATCAGACCCAGCTTCCTCTAAAGCTTGTTCCCCTGAAGATCGAGAGCATAAGACAGCTGGTAGCCGCTATCAAGTCTCTTTCCGTTCGCGGCGCCCCTGCTCTTGGAGCCGCCGGTGCCTACAGCATCGCTCTGGCCGCAGAAAGATCCCATGCCACCAACGCTTTCGATATGATCGCCGAGCTGGAGATGGCCGCCGATATGATCCGGAACTCACGGCCCACGGCGATAAACCTCTCCTGGGGTGTGGACAGAGCCCTGCAGGCGGCCAGAGGGGGGGAGAGCACTGAAGAGATTCGCGAGGCAGCGCTACGATCGGCAGAGGGGATCGCCGAGGAGGACATCCGGGTCAATCGGGCCATAGGAAAGAACGGAGCAAAGCTCTTGGAGGACGGGGACACCATTCTCACCCACTGCAATGCCGGAAGGCTGGCCTGTGTAGGCTGGGGAACTGCTCTGGGAGTTGTGCGCTCCGCGGTCGAAGCCGGGAAAAAAATAGAGGTCTACGCCTGCGAGACCCGACCTCTGCACCAGGGCTCCCGCCTGACCGCCTGGGAATTGGCAGAGGATAAAATCCCGGTAACCCTGATCTGTGAGAGCATGTCCGGCAGCCTGATGCGCAGAGGGAAGATCGACAAGGTAATTGTGGGAGCAGACCGCATAACCAGGGATGTGGTCTTCAATAAGATCGGGACCTACAATCATGCCGTCCTGGCCAAACACCACAAGATTCCCTTTTATGTGGCCGCACCCCTCTCCACCTTTGACCGGATTTATGGCGAGGAGGACATCACAATAGAGGAACGTGATCCTGAGGAGATCTGCACCCTGGCCGGAGTGCGCCTGGCACCCCTGGGAATAAACGTCTACAATCCGGCATTCGATGCCACTCCTCTGGAGCTTATCTCTGCACTGATAACCGAGAAGGGCGTCTTCCGGCCCCCGCTCATGCCCCCAGTATAGATTCTACAGAAAGGTAGTTTAAGTTTGAAGAGCAGCTCAACTCATGGATGCAGAAATCGCCGTCATCGGCGGAGTGGGCTTCACCCTGGAGGGGATAGCAGATGAAGTGGATACAGCTTACGGCCCCGTCCCTGCCTTTCGCAGCGGAATAAAGAGCCAGAGGCTCGCCTTCATCCCCCGCCATGGCACAGGGCACCTGCCGCCTCATAAGGTAGACTACCGGGCCATCATATCTGCCGCCAAGAAGATTGGCGCTCAATGGGTCATATCGGTCAATAGCGTAGGAGCAATGGCATCTCAGCCCGTGGGAAGCTTCTTTTTCCCTTATGATTTTGTCGAGTTCACCAAATGCCGGTCCAACACATTCTATGAGGACCGAGCGGTGCATATAGACCTGAGCGAACCCTACTGCCCCCATCTCCGAGGCCATCTTCTTGCAGCTGCGAAGTCGCTTGATCTGGAGACCTCGGAAGGAGTCTACGTCTGCGCTGAAGGCCCCCATCTTGAGACGCCTGCCCAGATCAGAATGATGCGCCAGTTCGGGGATGTAGTGGGTATGACCGGCTATCCAGAGGTAGCTCTGGCCAGGGAGGCTGAGCTGTGCTATGCTTCTATCTGCATTATCACCAATCCAGCCGCCGGAATGGGGGAATCTGAGAGCCTTTCCGCCAGCGATATCCCTGAGCAGGTGAAAAAGTGCCATCAGGATGTCCGGGAGATAATTTATCAGGCGGCTTTAAAGCTGGATGAAAAAAGATCCTGCCATTGCAGGGAATCCCTATCCAAGGCAGCGCTCTAGAAAAGCCCCTGGGACGATAGCTCTACATCACCTCGACCTGGACGCTGCCCTGTCCGGATTTGCCGCTCTCATCCATGGCCTTGAGAATGATGATATGTCCACCCTTTTCAAGCTCTATTGGATTCTGCTTGAAGGACCGGCTGGTGGATAGCTTTCCATCAATGCTCGAGCTCCATTCGTAGCTCAGATCTCCTTCGCCACCTTTTGCAGAGCCTTCAAAGCTTATATCCTCATCACCCTTGATGATCTGCCCGGCATCAGGTGAGGTAATGGTCACTTTTATCATTTCAGTGTCAGCATGTCCAACTGGCTCTGAGGCCCCTGCGGCGCTGTCTTTTGCGCCGCCACTGTCTTCCTTCTCCATGCACCCTGCCGAGAAAAGGGCAAGGCATATTGCCAATATGATGACCAGCTTCATGAAACGAATGATCCCTTAGTGGAATATATCTTCTTCTATAGAAGATGTCTTTATCAGAATAAAAGCAAAGCTGACCACACTTATGGCCGAGAAATTCTCAAGCCAGCGCCCTTCCCGCAATGTACAAGAGGGGCGCCAAGCTGATGCAGATTCGATCCGATTGAATCATAGATCCAAGATGGATCTGGCCACAATAAGCCTCAGGATGATGCCGGCGGAGCAGCTGGTGCCGCTGGCTCAGGCACAGACAATGCGGGCTCAGTTCTGATCTCAGTCTTTCGTACCTCTACCCTTCTCAAGGGGTAGATCACCTTGGCTTCCTTATAAATGTCCAGAGAGATCTTTCCACCCACCACATCCTGGATCAGCTGATTTAAGTCCAGGTTCTTCGACCTCTCCATGACGACGCTCTTTGAGAGATCTCTAATGCACTTGACCTGGTTTGCCCGTGCCCTTTTAACTGTAAAGCAGCTGGGCTTGATCCTGACGGTGTAGCCGTCGGTCGTGGTTACATCTACGATGGAATCAATGCGAGAGGTTCTTCTCTTGACCAGAGAGCGCACATAATCTGTGGTCATCTCATGGCCCAGGAACTTCGTATATGCCGAGTCACCAGCTACACGGTCCACTCTGAACTTTAGCTTGGTATTCTGCTTGGAGAAGTTGTTGGTGAGGTCTCCTAAGGTGGTCTCGATGATCCTTCCCACAATCCTCTCGGGATCGTTGGCGATCGTCTCTCCAAAGGGAACCCTTCCGAACATCTCCGGACTTACAACCTTATACCACTGTTTGGCCTTTCTGCTATCAGCCTTTCTCTGCGATCTTCTAGCCAATAAACATCCTCCGAGATAATATTAATCCGAACTCCGTTCAAGCTCACTGTATTTAAACCGATCGCCCAAAACAGGCATGATCCTTACGAAGGCGGTCTTCGTAGCGGAACCTTTCCATTTCGAGATCGCCTTTGTGATGCGATTCCGCTGCTGTCTTTCACTTTGTGATCTGGATTGGGAATGATCTTCTTTCCAGAGGGATATTCTCCCACTGCCTCTTGTGAACCATGGTTATCTCTGTCCTTCCTGCCTTGATCGGGACAAAGGTTAATGTCTCTATTCCGCCGGATCCAACCGATTCTCCATCGGATTCTTTGAATTCCTTTTTCTTCAGCTCAAGAAAGGCTCTGTCGAATGTTGCCTCCCATACATAACCGGTAGTGGGATTCGATTCGAGCGATAAGGTGAACTCCACGTTCAAGCTCGCGTTCATTGGATCACCAGTGATAATAGGCGCCAAAAAGGGAAATATCTTTCTATATTATGCATATTCAAATTGCCCGGTCTCAATCCATGATCCCTTTATGAGAGTCCACCAATCATCAGCCAGTCCGGTCAGAACATAATCATATGGCAGCCATCCATATCCCTCGTCGCCCCATATCTCTCCCCAGGAGTTTCTTATCATGAGAGCACCGGTGGTCTCGGCACCGCAATTGCTGTTCTTGATCTTCATCTTGTCATCATAGCCCACTGCAATTATAGCATGGCCGCCTTGCACGCTTTCATTGCTGCAGGGATAGGGGATCTTGCCGGTGCTTCCAGCCTGGCTGATCGAATCGTAAACAGTGAATCCGAATATTGAGGGAATTCCCGCTGCTATATTCGTCTTGATGTTAGACAGAAGCTTGATGGGGGTGGTTCCGGGCGGATCGAGGTTCACATACTTGAGAGCTTTGTAATTGTCCGCGAAACCGAAGAGGAATGCTGAGGGCTCCTCTTCGAACTTTGATATATCGTATGGCCAGTATCTCTCCGGTGGGACGCCAAATAGTGCCATCGCTCCCATGGTCGTCCGGATGTAAGCACCAGTATCTCCGCTCTCCTGCATCAAATTTCTCGTCACCTTATAGAGAAAAAGCCTCGAGGCATCGATATGCTCTCCGAATGCCCTTCGCTCGAAATACTCAAAGACTCCTACGCCAGCGTTTGCAGTGCATGAGCCCAGGTCGCCTTGATCCTCTATCGGTGGGAACCATTTTTTGAGATCAACCGATGTGGGAAGGGTGGAGACCGCCACTTTGGAAAGCTTAAGAGGGCCGAGGATATCTGCTACCTCCTTTGTCTGGAAGGTATAGTCTCTTAAGTCCGGAAGCTCTGGTCGCCAGCCCATTCCTTTTGTCTTCTCGCCGTTCTTTGATTTCATTCCCAGATCTTTCAAGAGTATCGTCATCATCTCAACCACCGCATAATTGATTAAAGTTCTCCGATCCTATCGCGCCGTCTCATAGTCGATTCGATCTGAATATCTGCTTATTTTATCCAATCCCTGAGCATTTATGGTAATCCTAATACTATTAAAATATTTCTAAGCATATGCACATCTAAATAACATGAGCTACGATCAATTGCAGATCGCCCATGTTTTTCGATAAACCAACTGGAGAGAAATCGTGACAATATAACTCATGAAGCGGATTTATATTGTGCCGCCAACTGCCGGCTGAGAAATTATATATCGCATCCAGCCATATCATCCATGAATGCAAAAGGATACTATCATTGAGATTTGGGAGACGGGCACTGCTGCAGCCAGGGCCTTTGAAATAATAATAGCAGTGGATGGGGAGGTGGTCATGAACAGACGGCTCAACCCGGTTGAGGCTATGGAGGCCAGAGAGATATCCTCTCAGTATGCGTCTTTCTTTTCTAACGGCAAAAAAGGGAAGAATAGCTACCTTCATCTCCTGGGGGAGAGCATCTTCCGCCTATTTTTTCAGCCGGGCTGGCAGGAGCTGGGGCCGAAGATCCTATCTGGGGGACGGCTGATTGTGATATCGAGCATACCCCAGATCCTGCTGCTCCCCTGGGAGCTTCTCCGCCTTCCGGGTTTTGAGGATATGGCCGTTGGCTCATCCCCGGATTTTGCCGTCCTGCGCGTGCCAATGGAAGGTGGCCGGCCCTCCAGCTCATCCCTTCCTACACCATTTCTCTCTCAGCCCTCTGAACTGAGAAGAGGCCCCTTGAGAATGCTCTTTTTCTCCACCAATATGCAGCATTTTGAGGAGGAGGAGCTGTCCCTTCTCAAGGCGGTGCAGGGATTAGATATCCACCTGGAGATGGGCGAGACCGCCTCCTTCGAAGAGCTTAAAAGCAGCATTGAGTCTTTCCAGCCTCATCTGGTATACCTTTCCGGCGAGGCAAAACTGTCCGGCGAAGTCTCCGGGGGAGAGGCAAGGCTAGCCTTCATGGATCCTGCGGGCAAGCTTGACCTGAGATCTGCAGAGGAGATAGCTCCCGTTCTGAAGAGTGGCGGGGTTGAGTGCATAATTCTCGGATGGGGAGGGAATGGCCCTGACCCTGCCAGGGAGCTTCTCTGCCAGAGGCTGGCAGAAGATCTGCTCATGGCTGTAGCCTGGAATGGTACCGTCGCCCCTCAGGAGATCGTTCGCTCTCTTTCCCTGGGCGCATCTGTAGATGAAGCCGTATGGAACACAGAGCAGAAGATGCCGAAAGAAGGCCTGGAAGAAAAGGAGGAGAAGAAGGGAGCGATACAGGCCTATCCCTTTATTTATGCCGTCAGAGAGCCAACAGGTCTCTTCGATCCCAATAAGAAGAGAGAGGAGATAAAAACAAGATACCAAGAGCTTCCTCCAATGCCTGGGATGACGGAAGGACATGCCAGGGGTTTTCTTGACAGAAGAAAAGATTTGCTTCGACTCTATCCCGATTTGAGACAGGGTGCGGTCAACGCTCTGATCATCACTGGCGAGCTTGGCCGAGGGAAGAGCGCTCTTGCCAATTTCCTGGCCAGAATGCTGGCCGCATCAGGCTACTTTGTGCTGCCTCTGGGAGGCACTGCCCACAACCCCATAAGCTCTGCCCGACTGATAGAAGCAGCAGGCGTGCAGCTGGCAGCGGCAGGAGAGTATCAAGGACTGGAGGGGACAAAGAGGCTCTTAGATTCATCGCTCCCGGTTAATGAGAGGCTGGCTGTCTTGATGGAGCTTCTCCGGTCCAACCGCATACTCATATTCTGGGATGACCTCGATCTTGAGGAGAAGACGGGCAGGATCTCGGATCCTCATCTTGGCGAGCTTTTCTGTCAGATGACTAAAGGCCTCCATTCCAGCCGGGCGATCATCTCCTGCCAGAAAGTCCCTGCGGATGCCTCCATTCTGCCCCGTCTGGCCAGAAACTGGAAGCTGGATCGGCTCTCCCGGACAGCTTTCCTGAGGTTCATGCTCCAGGATAGAATTATAGCTGATGGCTACCGCAAAGGCGAGATCGCATTCGATGCCCTGTCGGACCTCTATTCCCTCTACGAGAGAGATCCGTCTAAATTAGAGCAGATCCGCAGCGCTCTGGCCAGAGGGCTGCCAAAAGATGTCGATCCCCTGGCCAGGCTCGCCGAGTGCCTCAGCCCCGAGTCTCTCCTGGCCCTCCAATGCATAGCGGTCTACGATGTAGCAATGAGCCCGGCAGGCTTTACCGCCGCAGCCGGGACCGATCTGGAGAGCATAGCCGAGAGCTTGCCCCTCTGGGAGGAGCTGTCGCTCTGCTATAAGACCGGCAATCTGTGGGCGGTTCATTCCTCCGCTCGCCCTGCCCTTCGAGAAGGGTTGAACCCGAAGGAGATAAGAGAGGCTCATAAGAGGGCAGGCCGATTTCTGGAGGAGATGGCGGAATCGGGCCGCTCCCCAGAGCTTTTCTTGTTCCGTCTGGACGGCCTCTTAGAGGCGCGGGGGCACTATCTGGAGGCAGGCGACCTGGCTGAGGCGAGGAGAGTGACCGCCAGGATCAGCAGCTACCTGGATCGGAGGGGATACTACACCGAGCTGATAAGGCTGAACAGAGAGATACTGGAGCTGGAGCCGGACAAGGATTCAATGAATTGGATCGCCCAGGCCTATGCTCATCAGATGGATCTTGAGAATGCTGCCCAGTGGTACAAAAAGGCCCTGGATATGGCTCCGGATGCCTTCAGCTATCAAGGGCTGGGCATGATCCAGCTTGGCCGGGGAGAGTATGATCTGGCTGAGGAGAGCTTAGAGAAAGCTCTACAGATTCATCTGGGCCAGAAAGACCAGCGGGGAAAGGCAGCAGTTCTGCAGGCTCTGGCCTCCATTGATATGTCACGGAAGAGCGGCTCTGCGGCTAAAGATAAGCTGGAGAGGGCTGCCCGGATCCTTGAGGATCTGGGAGATAGGATGGGGGAGGCTGCGGTCTTGCAGGAGATGGCGAATATCGATATGATGCAAGGCCACTACGATTCTGCCTGGCCCAGGCTGGCCCGATCCCTGGAGCTGGCCAGAGAGGCAAAAGATCGAGCAGGTGAGGCGGTACTGCTCTTTTATCTGGCCGATGTTGACCGGGAGACCGGAGAGCTTGCTCGGGCAACAGAGGAGCTTGATTGTGCCCTGGCCATCACCAGGGATCTGGGCGACCGCAAAGGGATGGCCGCCAGCCTGCATGGATTGGGAATGATCAGCTCTCAGGCAGGGGAGATGGAAATGGCCGCGGTGCATTTCCGGGAGGCTTTGCAGGTCTATCAGGAACTGAAAGATCAGGCGGGTGAGGCAGGAGCGCTCTTTCAGCTCGGCGCCCTGGCGGTGCAGATGGACAGGATCCAGGAAGGGCTCCGCCTCATGGCTTTATCTGCAGTGGTCTTGAGAAGCATCAATAGCGATGAGGTCAAGAACATCGAGCCGGTGGTGGAGCGGCTGGCCTCGCAGCTCAACTTTAGCCAGGATCAGTTCGTAGCTATGCTCCAGGAGGTCATGCACAGCTATGTCAAAGATAAAGGAAGGGGCCTCATAGAAAGGACTTTTGGAGGATAAAGGGATATTATAGAGAAAAGATGCCGATGATATTCAGGATGAGGAGGATCAAATTGCCTCTGCACCCAATGCGGGAGCCTTCAGCGGAACCTCATCCACCGAGCAGGCAGCGATCTTCTCTGCCAGCTTCGCCAGGACCTCTTTTCTCATCCCACCTACGAACTTGATGGAACCAACGACGAGATGACCTCCTCCTGAGACCCCTCCATTGGGGATCTCCTCCATCAGCTCTTTAACCATCTGGGGGATGTTCATCCTCACTCCCCGGCTGCGCAACACTGCAAAATCCGGGCCATAGCCGATAGTGACCACCGGCTTTCCATCATATTTCTGGCATAGTCGGTCGTGCACCTCGCCTGAGGTCTTGCCAGGCGGGGGGAAGGTGAACTTATGGGCGAAGTTCTCCACATCCAGGACGTTCATGATGATGCCATTGGGAAGCTTTGTGCTCTTGACATTGCCCATGCTCGCCCGGAGCTGCTCGTCTATGGCAGCATTGGCCTGCTCGCAGAGAAGCTCGACGATCTTCTGGTGCCGGTCAAGCCTTCCCAGGCACAGGATGTCGTTTATCAGCCCCCGTCCATCGTTGAAGCGCTGCCAGAAGGCCTCATAGTCTAAAGCGAGGGCGATCTTTTTGAGGTCATCTCTCGGGAACCGGTCCTCGACCAGGCGGATGTATAGATCAGCCTCCGGGGCCTCGCTGCGGTCGCCCACCGCGGATACAGCCGGAAAATGACGGATCTTGTTCTCGACCTCGGGATGGATCATGCGGGCGATCTCCGTGGCCAGCATGCCCGTGGTCAGGCCGAAGTCCCCTCCGGCGTGGGCGGGATTGACATGGGCCACCAGGAACTGGTCTACGATCTTGTGGGGATGGTGATGGTCGACCACCAGCATCTCCAGGCCGTAAACCTGGGCCTGGCGCATGGCAGGAACATCCTCCTCGGTAGAGCCGTTGTCCATCAGAACGATCAGAGGCATCTTCTGACCGTGCCGGCTCTGATCCTCCAGGGCAAATGTCAGGTCCTTGGTTACATCCTCCAGCTCGTAAAATGGGGCTTTGCTGGGGGCGCGGCGGTAGTTGTGGTACTCGGCATCCGGGCCGCTGACCTCGGCAATCAATGGGAGAACGGCCATCTCAATGGCCACTGCAGCGGAAATACCATCAGCGTCGGCATGATGGCGGACCACAATGGGTCGGGACTTGAGGACGGCGCGGCGGATCTCTTTGGCCACCGCCTTCATCGCCGGACGCAGCCGGTCCAAGATCTCGCTTTTGACCAAAAACTCCGTCTGGGCCGGCTCGGCCCGAAGGTCAATGGCCTTCTCTATCTGGTCTTTAACTACCGAGGCATCGCCTCCCCAGAGGCGTTTCATGGATTTTATCTCCACCTGAACCTGATTGTTGCGCAGGCTGACTTCGCCGATGACCCGGACCATCATATCGCTATCAATATCAGCGTACGCTCGCACTCCGGCCCGTTCGAAGGCAGCGCAGAAGACCAGGCCGCTGTCGTCGGCCAGGGTGAAGATGGTCGGACCGCCGGTCTGCTTGACCTGGATCACCTCTCCCTTGATCATGACCGTCTTGCCCACCTGGCTGTGCAGATCAGATGCCTTGGATAGAGGAAGGTCCTTTTCCACTTCGACGGTGTTGTACTCCTTCAGCTCTGCTGGCTCAAGCTCTATGTTGCCATTAGGCAGGATGTTTCTCACCGTCACCATGATGGCGTCGCCAGCTTCCGGCCGACTCTTGAGATATTTGTTGTGGGCCAGGCCGCGCACAGAATCGGATAGATCGACAAAAGCCCCGAAGTTTGCCAGACCGGAGACCTTGCCCTGGTAGATCTCCCCCACGGAGATATCTCTGATGTCGCAGGCTGGATCGAGGATGTGGACCAGCGGCTTTTTGGCACAACGTTCACAGAGCTCCTTTTTGCTGTCCAGCTTTGTCTTGCAGACCACGCACAGGTATTCCCGGCCAAGACCATGGCAATCAGGGCAGATCTCGGTGATCGGAATCTTGCCGCTACCCTGACAGACGCTGCATTTCGCCGAGCCGCTCTCGATCAGAGACTTCATGTCCTTATCTGATGCCTCTCCCAGGGAGATGGACTCGGTCGTTCCCTTGCCATTGCAGTTGGGGCAGGGCTTCTCTCCAACCGTGAGCACTCCACGGCCCTGGCATCTCTCACACTGATTCATCGCTCTTGGGATGTTTTGGAGGAATTTATAGCTTCGGGATGTTCCCGGTTTCGGGCACGAGATAGCAGGATCCTGGAAGGCTCTAAATAAGGGAGACCATATTCTTTTGGCCCGTGCGAGCAGTGGTTTTGCGTCTGGGGCATAGACCGGAGAGGGATAAGAGGATCACCACCCATGTGGGCCTGGTCGCCCGGGCTTTTGGAGCGGAGGGGATGCTTCTTTGCGGTCGCGATGCCCATGTGGAGGAGAGCCTGAATGATGCAGCCAGGCGGTGGGGAGGGAACTTCCGTCTCACCCCGAATGCGTCATGGAAGGGAGAGATCGTTCGCTGGAAGGAAAGCGGTGGTCAGGTGGTTCACCTCACCATGTACGGCTCGAATCTGCCCGATGTGATCGATGAGATCCGCAAGAGCGAGGATATACTGATCGTGGTGGGGGCGGAGAAGGTTCCGGCAGAGGTGTATCAGTTGGCGGACTGGAATGTGGCTGTGGGCAACCAGCCCCATTCCGAGGTGGCGGCTTTGGCCGTTTTCCTGGACCGGCTCTTTTTGGGCAGGGAGCTGTTCCGGGAGTTTGAGGGGGGGCTGAAGATAGTGCCCTCCTCTCGGGGGAAGGAGGTCATCTATCCGGAATTCAGCTCGAAGGATGAAGAAGGAGGA
>NZ_DAIK01000162.1:15870-28294 GCF_002496085.1 Methanosaeta sp. UBA458
GAGAGTCAGATAGGATGAAGCTTCTGATAATTGGAATCAACATTCGGCATATCGCCTGCTCAGCCAGCCGGGCGGGGCATGAGGTTTATGCCGTCGATGGCTACTGCGACCTGGACCTGGAGAGCTGTGCCGAGGATATGGCGCTCTTGTCCAGGGATGGGATGGATGATCCCGGTGGTGCGGATAGAATCGATGAGTTGATCTCCGAGCACGTCGAGAGAGTCCTTCCCGATGCTGTCGTCCTGGGACCGGGACTTGAGGAGGCCAGGGTCAAAGGGTTGCCGGTGCTCAATAATCCTGCCGAGAAGACCGCCAGGATCTCAGATAAGCTCTATCAGGCCCGCTGGTTGGAGAAGAATGGCTTTCCCTTCATCAGGACGGAAACCTCGGCGGAGGACCTGAACTTTCCGGTCATGGTAAAGCCCAGGCAGGGGGCAGGCGGGGTGGGCTGCAGAATCGCAGAGGACAGCTCAAGGCTAGAATGGGAAGAGGGGTTGATCGCCCAGGAGGTCGTTTCTGGCCGGGCGGCGAGCGTCTCGGTCATCGGCGACGGGAAAGATGCGCGCGCGCTGGCGGCAAACGAGCAGCTGATCGGAGAGAGCTGGACTGGAGCCAAGGGCTTTCGCTATTGCGGCAATATCACCCCTCTGGAGCCGTTGCCCAAGAACGATATAGCGAACATGGCGGAGAGGATTGTTGCGCGACTGGGCCTCTTGGGAAGCAATGGGGTCGACTTCCTTCTCACTGAGGAGGGGCCGGTGGTGGTGGAGGTCAACTGCCGCTTCCAGGGGAGCCTGGACACAGTGGAGTGTGCCACAGGCATCAATGTATTCGAGGCTCATCTGAACTCCTTTCGGGGATTGCTTCCCTCAAGGCCAGCCATCAAGTGCACTGCCGGGAGGGCAATAATCTATGCGCCATGCTCCATGGAGATCAAAGAGAGCCTGCTCTTTCCCTGGACGGCGGATGTCCCCCGTCCTGGCTCGAGAATTGAAAGAGACGATCCGATTCTCTCCATCCTGACAAAGGGGTCGAATAGAGGGGAAGTCCTCGCCCGGCTGAAAGATAGAGCAGCAATGATACGGGAATTGACCACTTGTTCATCTCGCAGATAGCACTAAAATAGAGACTCTTTTCTGTGACTCGTCATATTGAAGAATTATCAGGGGAAGAGCATAGTCAATTCTTAAAGAGGGATGCTTTGGGCATGATCCCCGCCTGATGATCATGGGCTCTATGTGGTTGGGTCAGAAGATCGCAGTTCACCACAAAGGCGAAAAGATGCAGAGAATTTGCGATTCAAGTCCACATATACAAAATACGCAAAGACATTTTATGGGGCCACGGCGATTTGAACGCCGGTCACAGGACCCCCAGTCCTGTAGGATACCAGGCTACCCTATGGCCCCGCGCAGCGTTCGTTAGGATGCAGAAGTGGCATATAAGGGTTTCCCACTGAATGAGATCCGGCTCCATCCCTACGAAATATCGGCTGCATGCTCCCTTAGGCCCGAACTCTATCAGCCGTTTTTCACTCCCACATACATCATCCAGATCCCGACCACCACGGTGAATCCGAATAGCACCAGGCTCTCGATTGCAAATCCATTGGGCAGATCAAATAGGACCACAGTCCCCATTATGGCTGTGCCCGCACCAATGCTCACTACCCCCAGCCTCGCCGAGAAGAGATAAACCAGAAATCCAAGGCCTATCAGGGCGGCAGCGATCAAGAGTGGAGTTGAAAATAGGGGAATGGATATGTCCATATCCTGCAGTCCCCCGGCAGCGTACTTATAGTTTCTCGTTTGAGTTCGCCATCTATTTACCCTCAGCTCTCAATAGAAAAATGGATGAAGCGCATTTACATGGACCATTCCGCCACCACCCCAGTGGCGCCAGAGGTGCTGGCAGCCATGCTGCCCTATTTTGGGGAGAAATTCGGCAATGCCTCCAGCCTGCACCGATCAGGCCGGGAGGCCAAGGAGGCTTTGGAGGACTCAAGGGAGAAGGTAGCAGCCCTGCTTGGGGCGAGAGCTGAGGAGATCATCTTCACCTCCGGGGGAACGGAGTCAGATAACCTGGCTCTTAAGGGCATAGCCCGCAAAAATCGAAAGCTTGGAAAGCATATCATCACCACCCAAATCGAGCATCCTGCAATCCTGGAGACCTGCCGGGCCCTGGAAAAAGATGGATTTGAGGTTACCTACCTGCCCGTAACCGGGGAGGGGCTTGTCGAGCTTTCCACTCTGGAGGCCTCCATCCGGCCGGATACCATCCTCATCTCTGTGATGCACGCCAACAACGAGGTGGGAACCATCCAGCCCCTGGAGGAGATCGGCCGTCTGGCTGCGGAGAGGGACATCTACCTTCATTCCGATGCCGTGCAGAGCGTGGGCAAGATACCGGTCAATGTAGATGACCTCGGGGTCGATCTGCTATCCCTTTCCGCGCATAAGCTCTACGGGCCGAAGGGAGTGGGGGCTCTATACATTCGCAAAGGCACAAAGCTTGAGAGCATCATCCAGGGAGGTGGCCATGAGCGCCGCCTCAGATCGGGAACGGAGAACATATCCGGAATTGTGGGCCTGGCAAGAGCGGCAGAGCTGGCTGAGAGGGATATGTCCCGAGAGGCGGAGAGATTGGCAGGCCTGCGCGACCGCCTGGCAGAGCTGGTCTTAGGCAAGGTCAAGGATGCCTGGATAAATGGTACTATGAAAAAGAGGCTTCCAGGCAACCTGAACTTCGGATTCAAATACGTGGAGGGCGAGTCGCTTCTGCTCTTCTTGGACTCCAAAGGGATATGCGTTTCCACGGGCTCCGCCTGCTCGTCTCACAAGCTGGAGCCAAGCCATGTTCTCATGTCCCTGGGCCTCAAAGCGGAGGAATGCCACGGCTCCCTCAGGATCACCCTGGGGATGTCCAACACTCTTGATGAGGTGGAATATGTGGCGGAGAGCATAGTGGAGGCAGTGGAGAGGTTCAGGGGGATATCGGCTCTGGGAAGATGAGCGCTGCAGATAGCACTTGAGATTACCAGCTTAAAAGGCAATGGGTTAAAAGCTGAATAACCAAGCATAAACCAGATCCCGTTCTATCTGAGCAAGGAGAGAAAGATCAATAGATTTGCCATCTACATCTGCCGCCAGGAGAGCTTCAGGATCCTGAATGCTCGATTCCATAAATATTTCCACCATAGCTCTGGCCCTTCTGTAGCTATTCAGAAGCCGCGTTCTAGGAAGCATTCGAGCGTACACAAAATTATAGCTTCTTTGCAGTGGAACCCAGCCTAAAAAAAATAGCTAACAGCCTTCACTTTGACCTGGTTGATCTCATCAATTTTTTCTTTTTTGGGCTCTATTCTAAGATCTATTAACTATTTCCATCAATATCGAGATATTATCTTATCGCTCTTGATGCTCTGCAATAGACGAGCTGAATGCAAGCTAATTAGGCTCTTAAATTGATTGCTCATTGTTCATCAGGGTTCCTGAAGGAAGCGGTCTCTTCCTTTCATTAAGCGTATAACTGCAGCTTTTTGCTTCCAACTGGCCGCCTGTATAATTAAATCCAAAATAAAATCCTGCCACTATGACGACGACAGGTTTTTCTCGATAGAATGACATGCGGATCTCTCCTTCACTCGGTTGCCATCCATGAGCTAATATCAGATTGCCTCCATCAATATAATAGGCCGCAGAGCTCCATTCGCCATCTGGGATATCCTCAGATGAAAGGGTTACCGTCAAGATTCTTGCCACGTGAGGTTCGTTTATCTGCCAGTCTATCCTGTGAATATTGCATCCATATGATAATAATTCATATTGATTGTCTGTTCCTGGGACAGGATTATTCTCATCCACAATAGCACCAACTCCGTTCGCCAGGAGATTCTTTTCCAGAAATTTTCTAAAGGCCCTACATTTGAGGGCAGAGTCTTCCTCATCCGGCCAGAACAAAGATAAGGCTTTGTCTATGTTTCTCATTGCTAAGGGCATCAGACGGTAGAGCTGATCTTTTGGAGGCACGCAGCCCCAACGCCGCACATGGTTACGTGTTGGATCCAGATTATGCCTATCGGCACACTCTGGATCTATTTGGTCACATTCTTGGGTACTACTATCTATTGGGTAACGTCCTTTTGGATGACATTTTCCAAACTCGCTCTGTATGGCTTGAAGAACGTCACGGCCTGGCATTCTTCGAACCTTCATCTGTGGGCTTATAGAGCCAGCAGCATTGCGAAAGGTCTCTCTAAGCTCAAACGGTATCTCTGACCACTCATAATAGCCCCAGTCGGGATCGGTGATTTCAGTCCCTACAGTCCTATGTTTGCTGAAGGTGCTAGCCAGATAAAACCAGAATCTCCTACCATCATATTCACTATTTACCAAAGAGACATCATGCAGATCTAAGTGATCTAGAAAAGGATAATATTTGTGGTTGGGATAATCCCAATCAAGAATAGTTCTGTATACGTCTACGAAACCCTCATTAATAAAACGCAGTCCTGAACCTCCGCTATTAAAGAAATAGGAATATGACTTATTCATCACGTGTCCCAGCTCATGCGGCCCCGTGCTATCATATCCTCTATCATATACTTTGGGCCCCCAACCCTCACCAGCGCAGCCGCATAATCCGCCTTGAGGTGAGATTGATATCGCAGGGCCTTCGCCTCCCGAATTTACGTCGATATTATCGTAATTGAGAATCTTTATCCAGATAGGAAGCTTGCGTGGATGACTTTTCAGATGAGGTGAGTTTAGATCGATGAAAAATCTGTGGCCATCGCTTAGGGAACTGTTTGTGAAGACCTCCCAAGCACACTCAACGAAATCCGAGACCCTCCTCGCATCTGAAGGAGATACTGCCTCCTCTGGCTCAGACTCGTTCCAAAAGATCTGTAGGTGAGCAGTCTCAAAGCAGTGATTTAAAGGTTCTCCGCTCAAACATTTTGGCGGTTCGCCCCTGGCGTCTAATGGATTTAATGGATCGAAGCCTGCTGGCGGCACTGGCTTCCATGCCTGGAGGATGCGATATGAATTGAGCCAAACGGTATCATCATCCCAGCCTTTGTAGATCGCATATACAAGTCCCTCGCTGCATATCAGTGCTGGCGATCTGTCAGTGAGACCACCAGTAAGCGTGGAATCGTAAACACCCAGCCAGCCCAAATGGCTGTCGCCCAAATGCTTATCCCACAAATTCTTATCAAAGACGTTAAAGTAAATGTCGTGATCATTGGAACCTTTATACAACATGTAAAGTTGATTGCCAAATACTGCAAGAGCAGGAGTGTCAGAGGTTGAACCGGGTATGCTCTTTTCCACATCCCAGTCGATTCGCTTTTGATTGCCGTTCCAGCGGCCATAACGCCAGCAAATATGGGTGGACCCTACCTGTTTGTAGACTAGGTATAGCTTGCCTCGAAAAGAGATTAAGGCTGGCGAGATATCGGAACTGCTGCCTGCAACCTGCTGCTCACCAACCCAATGGTAATTTCCATTTTTTATTCCATCGCAGTAATTGATCCTGAGGATATTGTCGTTCCCGCCTTTATATGCGATAAAGAGTAGCCCTATGTGAGAGGTCAACGCTGGTGCCTGGCTGGTTGTACATCCTATAATTGGCTGCTCACCAATCCAGTTATCTCCATCATAAAGATTAAGCCATAGTGAGTGGTTGTTCCAGCCCTTGTAAGCCATACACAAATTTCCGCGCCAGTTGGCCAAGGCAGGAGAGTCGTTGGTTCGTCCAATTGGCAGAATCTCGCCACTCCAATCATCGCCTTCAGCACTATGGACCAGGTGCATCCGGTTGTCAGAACCAGTCCTTGCCACCCAAATTTCGCCTCTATAGATGACCGCGGCTGGCGATAAGTTTGTGTTGCCGGGAACAGGATGCTCTCCCGCCCATCCAACACCATCTAAGGTATCTATATGAATCCTGGAATTACCATCTCTGTAAGACATGTACAGCTTTCCGTTGAACTCGGCCAGATAAGGAGTACACTCGGTTTGACCGGGGATATTCACCTCTCCTTCCCAGCGTATCCATGCCAGCGCATTAAGCCAGATGCGTTCGTCTCTCCACCCCTTGTAGCTCATGAATAGATGGCCCCGGTAGGCAGTCAAGGAGGGGGATAGGTTTGTGCGTCCTGAAACCTGCCACTCTCCCTCACATGCAGTTCCATCAAATCGGTTTACCCATAATGTATCTCTATTCCAGCCTTTGTAGGCTATGTAGAGGCTGTCTGCAAAGACGCCAAGAGCAGGACTGCAATTAGTACGGCCGGCGATGGAGCGAGGCTCGGTCCATTCGTTGCCATCGAATACGCTCATCCATATCGTGAAATCACCTTGATTCCAGCATGCGTAAAGCCGGTTATTTAGCACGGCCAATGCTGGTGAACTGCAGGGGGCGCCAGCGATGGGCTGCTCGCCCGACCATTCTCTGCCGTTACAACTGTTGATCCAAAGGCTATCGTTATCCCATCCTTTATAAGCTATATACAGTCGACCTTGGTAAAGGGCCATTGATGGAGCGTGGCTTGTTCTGCCTTGTATTGAACTCTCCCCTGCCCAGTTCTGGCCATCGAAAATATTCAACCATAATGAACTATCGTTCCAACCCTTGTAGGCGATATAGAGCTTCGATTTGTAGGCACACATGGCAATAGCATTGCTCGTGCGGCCAGTAATGATTTCGTCCCCATCCCATTCCGAGATATGCTTGCCCGGCATCGTTCTCTCCTCTCTATTTAGATCAGCTAGCAGGATGCTGATCCCTTCACAAATTGTTAGGTCTAAAGCAAAATAAACTTATTGGGTCGTGTACTCGAATTAGCGAAGAGCCAATCATTTGAGAGATACAAATCCTTAAAGGCCGAGCCTTGAGAGGTCAATAGGCCAAAAACTATAATAACCAGGCATAAAACCAGATCCTGTTCTGTCTGAGCGAGGAGAGAAGGTCCATAAGGTTGCCATCTACATCCGCCGCCCGGAAGGCTCAGGATCCTGAATGCTCGATGCCATAAATATTTCCACCATAGCTTTAGCTCTGGTACTCCTCCTCATTGCCATCAGACAGCTGGGCGAGTTCAAGCTCCAGATCTGGCAGATAATGCTCCTTGGCGCTCTTATGGTCCTTCTCTCGGGAGAGATCTCGCCGGTAGATGCAGCTAGTGCCATAAACCCAGATGTGATGATATTCCTGGCCGGGATGTTCGTGATCGGAGAGGCGATGCGAGAGAGCGGCTACCTATTTCATCTCTTCAACCGCATATTCTGCCGGGCAAAGAACTTAGACCAGCTCCTGCTCCTCATCCTCTTCGCCATGGGCTTTCTCTCCGCCCTGTTGATGAACGATACCTTAGCTATAATTGGAACTCCTCTCATGCTCTACCTGGCCCAGGCCCTGAGGATCTCCCCCAAGCTTCTCCTTCTCACCCTGGCCTTCGCCGTGACCACCGGCAGCGCCATGAGCCCCATCGGAAACCCTCAGAACCTGCTCATCGCCATCAACGGCAGCCTGACAAATCCCTTCCTGGTCTTCTTCCAGTATCTTTTCATTCCAACAGTGGCAAACCTGGTCTTAGCCTATCTTATCTTAAGGCTCTTCTACAAGAGCCAGTTCCAGCATACGGCCATCGAGATCCCAAAGAAATGCATCAGCGATCCCGCCCTGGCCAATATCTCCCGGATCTCAATTATCCTGCTGCTCATACTCATTCTGGCCAAGGTCCTGGCAGTCACAGTTCAGAGCAGCCAACATTTTTCGCTGACCTACATCGCCATCTTCTCTGCCCTGCCCGTCATCCTCTTCAGCAGTCGAAGATGGGAGATCATGAAGCATATCGACTGGTGCACCCTTGTATTCTTTGCCGCCATGTTCGTTCTGATGGATAGTGTCTGGAGATCTGGATTCTTTCAGAGCATGATGGAAGAGAGCTCTCTTGGCTTTGGATCCATTCCCGTCATCCTGGCTCTGAGCGTCTTTTTGAGCCAGATCATCTCCAATGTGCCATTCGTCGCCCTATTCCAGCCTCTCCTGATTAACCCCTCTGCCCGGGATCTGATGGCCCTGGCAGCAGGCAGCACCATCGCCGGAAACCTCTTCATCCTGGGGGCGGCAAGCAACGTCATTATCATCCAGAACGCCGAGAAGAGCGGGGAGACGCTCACGTTCCTGGATTTCGCCAGGGTGGGAGTGCCACTAACCGCATTGAATGTCTTTGTCTACTGGATATTCCTGTGAGCAGGAAAATGAGATGCTCTTAACTGCAAAAATTAGGAGCAAATCAGATAAAGACCGGAACATGAGTTGAGCGATGGGGCAAATATTTATCCTCAAACCACAGGTTTAGCTTGGTGCCAGGTATGATCGTGAAAGCGATTTATGAGAATAATCTTTTGAGGCCTCAAGAGAAATTAAATCTGAAGGAAGGCGAGGAAGTGGATATAGAAATAAGGAGCAAGGGCGGCATCTTTGGTCTCTTGAAGGATTGGAAGTTGGATTCGCAGTCTTTGAAGGATGAACTGAGAGAGACAGATGGTTAAGCTATTTGCAGATACCTATGCACTGGTGGAAATCCTTAAGGGGAATACCGCCTACGAAAAATGCTCTCAAGAAGAGCTTATCACCTCTGAGTTCAATATCTTTGAGCTGGCCTATGCCATGTACCGGGATTTTGGGAGAACGGATAGCATAAATATACTCTCGTTCCTGAGAAGCAGGATCGAGGTGATTAGCCCCGAAGATCTCGATTATTTAGAAGCCTCAAGATTCAGGTTATCCAATAATAAAAAGGGCAAAAAGCTCTCCCTTATAGACAGCCTCGGCTATATTTGCTCCAAAAGATTAAAAATCCGGTTCCTCACAGGAGACCGGGAATTCAAGGATATTGAGGAAGTAGAATATATAAAATGAATAGGCAGCAATCCATCACTCCGCCATCTCCCCTGGGCTTATACAGACTGAGGCGGCTGGGGCCCGGACCATATGCCACTTTTGCCCATGGCATAGGCCCTGTTTTTGGGCGCATGCTTCGGACGAAGATCTTGCAGATCGCATCTGGTCGCCAAGTTGCTTGCCTGTTTCAGCCATGATGAGGCGCGACTCATATTGAGACATACACTGATCCTTTGATACTTTGATATACTTTAATACGCATCCCTTCTCAGAAAATTCCGCATTCCAATAGCATGCCGACCACCTTAGAGGAGAAGACTGAAATGGCGCTTGAAAGGGAGAGAGAGAGGGTCACTATAGGACTGATTCAGAGCACAGCCTCAGAGGACAGAGATCTGAACCTGAAAAAAGCCATCGGGATGATAAAAGAGGCTGCGAAGAAAGGAGCAAAGATCGTCTGCCTGCCTGAGCTCTACCGGACCCGCTACTTCCCTCAATGGGATCAAAAGGATGCATCCCATCTGGCGGAGACAATTCCGGGTGAATCCACAGATGCCTTCTCCATCCTCGCCCGGGAGCACGAGATAGTGATAATAGTCCCGATCTATGAAAAAACAGAGGGCGACTACTTTAACTCCGCCGCGGTGATAGACAATGACGGCAGCCTTCTGGAGACCTACCGCAAGATCCACATCCCTCACGATCCCCTCTTTTACGAGCAGAGCTACTTCTCTCCTGGTGATGAGATCCGGATCTATGATACCCTCTATGCCAGGTTTGCCGTCTTCATCTGTTATGATCAATGGTTCCCTGAGGCGGCCCGAGTGGCAGCCCTGGGCGGAGCCCAGATCATCTTCTATCCCACCGCCATCGGCAATATCATGGACCAGGGAGAGCCGGCAGAAGGAGACTGGCACGATGCCTGGGAGACGGTGCAGCGGGGCCATGCCATCTCCAATAGCATATGCGTAGCCGCTGTCAACCGGGTGGGCAGAGAAGAGAGCCTCAGCTTCTGGGGCAGCTCCTTCGTATCCGACTCATTCGGCAATATCGTGGCAAAAGCGAGCGGCAACAGAGAAGAGGTTTTATTGGCTGACCTGGATCTGGCCAAAAACAAGTCTGTCCGGGAGGGATGGGGCTTTTTCCGCAATCGCAGGCCTGATCTTTACTGGCCCATCATCGAGATGGTCAAAGAGCCTGCCCCTCAGATAAAGGCAAGAGAGGCGATGATGGAGAAGATCGATAGGAAGGATGCTCTCTGCCTGGTGGATACGCCCCTGCAGCTGGGCTTTCATATGCCTGCAGAATGGGAAGAGCATGAAGCGATATGGCTCTCCTGGCCCTATGATCAGGAGACATTCTTCGATATAGAAAAAGTGGAGGACGCATACATAGCCATCATCAAAGCCATACATAAGAGCGAGATCGTAAACCTCCTGGTCAGAGACGAGATGATGCTCAGCGCTGTTATTGAGCGGCTGAGAGAGGATAAGGTGGACCTGCGTCGGATCAGATTCCACCAGATAAATTATGCAGATGTCTGGTTCCGGGATTATGGCCCCACATTCGTAGTATCTCGGGGGGAAAACAAGGGAATGGATAATATCGCTATGATCGCCTGGACCTTCAATGCCTGGGGGGAAAAGTATCCCGGATTGATGAGAGACACCAGAATCCCCTGTCTGATAAACGACGACCTCAAGATGGAGTGCTTCATTCCAGGAATAGTCCTGGAGGGCGGATCCATCGATGTGAACGGCTCGGGGACGGTCCTGACCACAGAGCAGTGCCTCCTCAATCGCAATCGCAACCCAGGCCTGAATAAGGAGGAGATCGAGAGCTATCTCAAAGAGTATTTGGGGGCAAGGAAAGTTATCTGGCTGAAGGAGGGGATAGCAGGAGACGACACAGACGGACATGTGGACGACATCGCCAGGTTCGTCGATCCGACCACAGTGCTCTGTGCCTTCGAGGAGGATCCTGATGATGAGAACTATGCTCCTCTCAAGGCGAACTACGAGCAGCTCTGCCAGGAGACCGATCAGGATGGAAATCCCCTGAAGGTCATCAAGCTGCCCATGCCTGGTCTGGTGGAAAATGAAAGTGGACGGATGCCTGCCAGCTATGCCAACTTCTACATCGGAAACGATGTGGTTCTGGTTCCCTTATTCAGGGATGAGAACGACCAGAAGGCGCTCAAGATAATCCAAGGAGCCTTCCCGGATAGAAAGGTGGTGGGAATCGATTGCCGCGAAATGGTGGAGGGGCTGGGGACGATTCATTGCATCAGCCAGCAGCAGCCAAAGATAGTATTAAGTTCCATTAGAGCCAATGTCATCATGTGAGACCATATGATACATAATAAGACCTTGCTATATCTAATGGCATTAGGCATATGCTTGTTTGTAGGCATTACAGGGGGACAGGACTGGCTGGTGGGAGGATATGTCAGTTCAATTGGCCCATACGATGGAGATCCTGCCGTTTCAGGCCTTAAGCGGTGGCTTGATTATCCCATTCCCACTGCTACCTGGTACGGCTCAAATGGATCGGTCTATTACGTGCCTTATGGCTTGCCTTATGGCACATACTCGACATATTCTGCGGCCTATTATCCCACTCCTGGCTGGACGCCGGTTTATGGCACAGGATGGCAGATATACAATAAGGAATGGGCGAAAACCCTCGAATATGCCCAAACCAGATCCTCTTTAAGGGTATATCCGCGACAGACCGTCGCTTACACCCCAACCCAGTCGGCGGCGCCTGTATCTGCCACGGCGCAACCAGCAATCACTACCACGCAATCAACGAGCGCGAGTGCTCAATCCATAAGCCCAACCACCTCACCGGCAATTACCCAAACTGCCGCTCCAACGGCCGGTGACTCCACCGCCATAATAGTCTCCCAGGGCATGCGCGGCTATCAGGTATACCTGGATGGAGTCTATATTGGAACTGAGGGGACGGGCGGAGATCCTCTGGATGGCAGATTCAGCTTCAAGGTAGTTGGCAACCAGAACCATGAAGTAAGAGTCTATGATGGCCAGTTCAACTATCCAAAAATCATGTGGTTCGATGCAGGTGGCTCCAAGACTATCTATGTGGAACCAGGAACAGCAGTCTATATCTAGACCGCCAGTTTGACCCTGTCCACCATTTTAAGCTTCTCCTTTTCCTTTTTTATATCTTGGAGCCTCTCCTCTCGTGATCCTCATCCGCTTTTGCTAAAAAGAGGTTTTTTGATCTCAGCTATGAGGCCAGGGATCATTTGGCCTGCTAACAGGCAAGCATTCCGAGAATACTTTTTTAAAACAATAAAATACAAAATATATTCAGTAAAAGAGATTGCTCACCTATCAGCATTCTCTATATACCGTCTGCTCCTGCATGCTCTCAATACTTTTTCGGCCTTCATTTCATCAAACTTGCGTTTACGCTTCATCTTCCTATCTCGGGCTTCACTCATAGCCGCAATCCTACACCTTCTAGAATATCTACTTTCTCATCG
>NZ_DAIK01000083.1:0-2820 GCF_002496085.1 Methanosaeta sp. UBA458
CTTCTCTATGGATGGGAAGGCTGAGTGGAGGTTTGCGAGCAAGAGAAAGAGCCTGACAATGGATGAAAATGCGCTGGACTGCGGGATGGAGATTGGGGAGGGGAGGCTGAACTCTGGCAAATGCCAGGGTTTTTGATCCTCTTCTGGATTTAAGGCTTGCACGAGACTTCTTAATTGCAGATGAAACATGGAAGTCTCTTTGTTCTCTTTATGCGTTCTGTGTGAATCGCTTCTGTTCTATGTGGTTGAGGAATTATCTTTAATTAATAACACGTGCAATAATTTAACCACAAAGAACACAAAGCTCACAAAGGACTCGCTCAGATATGCGGGATTCCTGCAACCAGCATACAAACCACGGTCAAAGTGAGTCATATCGACTGAAGAAGAATCAGATGACGGGTCTGAAGGCAGGGATATTTAATTTTAGCATCCGCCCCCGGGCATCGGGAAAGTGGCGGGCGATCCGCTCAAAGATCGCATCTACAGCGATGGGCCTCTCAAAGGAAAGCTCCATAAATGATTGGAATCAGACTTAACCACCTCGATAGTTCCATCCAAGCCTCACCGGCGTTGAGGGGGCCAAAGCTCTTCCGCGCGTTTAATCGCGCGCGTCGCCCACTAAAAAAAACAGCTGTGAAGAATATTAGCCTCAATCCAGCTGGATTCAAGAAATCGACTGAAATAAAGGCCCTAAAAATAACTAAAATTGAATGAGGCGGTGGCTCTCTGAGGAATGATCGAGAATGGCTCCTTGACATTCTGGCATTCTGGAGGTTATCGAGAAGATAGAAAAGTACGCTGCCCTGGGCGAGAAGACTCCTCGGAGCCCAATCCCCTACGCGCATGAAGCCATCCCCTGGCAGATGAGACTGGCTAGCAAGACGACCTGCCAATAGAAAAGCCTAAAGCATCCATCCAGCCTCAGGCCCTATTGTTAACCAGCGCGCATTTCCGCCCAAGAAGTGCTTCCTGTGGCTCTACATTTTTCTTTCTCTTCACAAAAAAGATTTGCAGACTATAATTTTAAATATGAATCGATTTTATGTAATATCATCTGGATAAGAATTGATTGAGGAGAGATGAGATATGAATAGAAGGGGGATAATTCTCATGCTGCTGGCGGCGGTCATCGCCGTCTGCGGGCAATGCCAGGCGACAGAGATTCCCGCTTCCCAGGACGTTTATGTCAGCCTGGGAACGGGAAATGAGACGGTATACAACCAGAGCGATACACTGCTTTGCGCCACCAATGTGCCGGATGCAAACAATACCACTTTGAACAGCTATCCCGGGGTTCCATTAATACAATTCAACCTTTCCGGCATAGACATTGCCGATGACGACATCGCAATTCTGGTGCTCAAAGCAGCATCGGTGCGCCAGATGGATCGCTCAGGCATTGTGGCTCTGGTGACCATCGGCTCGGACTGGGATGAGCAATCGGATATCACCACCTTCCTGGTCAACATCCTGCCTGCCAGGAACCTGATAGTGAAAAATGACCTCACTCTGATGAGCACCAATAGCGATGGCGATGATATCTATGCCTTCGATGTCTCCCAAAAGCTCATGCAGGCAAAGGAAAGAGGGGACAAGGTATCATTCCTCCTGGAGGCTATTGGCAACAGCACGACGGAGATCGACTTTCTGTCTAAAGAGAGCGGCCAGGGGCCATATCTGATGATCATGCCCTATCCTGGGCAGCCCATCTCCGGCAATGCAGATCAGGCCATCCCTGCTGGTCAGCCAGTCCAGGCTGATCAAGCAAATTCGGACGGTATCTCGGGGCAGATGAATCAGACAGATCAAATCCTATCCCGGGACTCTGTCTCAGCAGAGCCACCCGTTAATACATTTGGACTGGTACAATAAAGATCAAGGCCAAGGGGGAAGCCAAGGTGCCTGGGGCGCAGAACCATAGGTAAATCAGGAGCCTGCCCAGATGCCTGCGACCATCTGACAGTTGATCTCATCTATACTTTTTAATTTTGTTCTGGACAAAGGCCGTTTCCAAAAAGCAAAAATAGCCATGATGAGCTAAACTGCTTTGATGGACTTCTTCTCCCATGCATTGCTTCCCTATCTCTTGGGCCGCTTCTTGAGGATCAGGAGAGATTATCTTGCCGCCCTGGTGCTCGGCGGAATAGCTCCCGACCTGGACGTGCTGGTGGTCTGGATCAATCAGATCCATCCGACCTCTTATCTCATAGTGCACAGGGGTTTCACCCACACTTTCCTCTTCGGCTTCTTTGTGGCAGCAATCCTCCTCTTTCTGGTCTCACGTGACTGGATCAAGACCAGGTCCAGGGGTATCGTTACTGAAGACCTGCAGTTCTCGCCCACGACCCTGGCCTATTCCTATGCCGGAATAATCAGCCACCTCTTCTTAGACTTTCTCACCTCAGGAGGCGTTCCCCTCTTCTATCCTCTGACCGCTGCCAGGTACTCAGCCGAGATCTTCAGCCATTTAGAAATCGTGATAATGATCGCTACCCTTCTATTTATGGCGAAGCTCTTCCGGGACCGGCCAGAGATGAAAATCGATAAAAAGGTGTCCGCCGCCTTTCTCATATTTCTTTTGGTCATAAGCGGAATAAGGCTGGAGGGCAAAGAGATGGCGAATGGCTTTCATGATGACGGCTTCAAGATCTATCCGGACTCAAATCTCTTCCAGTGGACCATGCTGAAAAACGATAGCAATAACAATAGTTTTCTGATCTTTAAGTTCAATATCTTTGCTGGATTGCTGCCGGATAATGCATCCTATCTTCACCAAAATGCCCCGCTCCATAAAGACGGATTGGACGAAGCCCTCAA
>NZ_DAIK01000069.1:0-4962 GCF_002496085.1 Methanosaeta sp. UBA458
TTCCAGCCTGTGTTTATGTGACAATCTCTTCCAGCAGATCGAGCTCATTGGCTCGCTTTATCTCCTGGGCGATGCGCCTGCCGTTTGATAGTCCCGGCTCAACGAAATCGGAGTAAGGCGAGCCATTGATATAGAGGTTGGTTCCGGCGACGATTCTGGCAGATATCTCAAAGACCTTGAACTCCAGCTCGTCGGTGACAATGGTCTCCAGGCTGAAAGCGCCGATCATCCCTCCGAATAGATCCAGGCTGGTTTCTACAACCCTTTCTCCCAGCTCAAAGGCCCTAGGCAGGAGAGACTCGCGAAGCACCAGGGGAAGGTTTCCGGTTACCACGAAGCTGGGATAAATGCCCGCATCCGCCAGCTCCTTCATACTGCCGATGCGGAATATCTCATCGGCATTCGACTCCACTCGCCGGTCTATGCCCAGCATCTCCAGCGATCCCTTGCTCAGCCTGTATCCGTCCGGCTTTATGGGCGAGTAGAAGAAATGGATGTAGTACCTGGTGCCCAGGATGAACTCCTGGATGGTGTACTTTTCCTGGCTGCTCATCTTGCTCTGGAGCTCCTCTTTGGTCTTGGCAATGAAAAAGCCCCGACCGCCTTTGGCGCCGTGATACTTTACAATGACCGGACGGTCGATGTCATCTGCTTTCTCAAACCTCATGGGTACGTTGACTCCGGCCTTCAGCATCCACTCCCTCTCCATCTCTCTGTCGCTCTCCCAGGCCAGAACGCGACGGTTGCCGAAGGTGGGAACAGCCAGGGACTCGAACCGTTCGATTCCCAAATACTCGACCAGTGACCCATGGGGAATTACAATGGCGCTATCTGCCACTAGATCGTCGGCATAATCCAGCAGAGCCTTATAACTCTCAACGCAGATGAATTTATCTGGCTTAGCTAGTGGAAATGCATCATAGAACCTAGGCGGCTGGCCGATGCAGATGCCCAGGGTCTTGAATCCCTCCCGACGGGCGCCATGAAAGATTTGCAGGCTGCTGTGCGAGCAGATGGTGGCAATAGTGATATTTTTCTTATCGTATCCCTTCAGAATCTCCGAAATCTCCTCTTTTGAAATCATGGTGATATCCCTTTGAATTATGACCTTTGAAATAGTAGGGTTGGCTCAAAGGTAGATAAGCCCTTCGGAGAGGCAGAATCTCGCAGAAGGGATTGCTTGGGCATGAGGGATTGGAGCGCATTTAGGGATTTGAAAAACAAGGGCTTTGCTGGCTATGAGAGTTTATTCTTTGAGTTTTATGCCAATCTTCTTCTTAGGGCATACAACTTCTGAGTAGGTTTATGGCAATCTCAGTTATAATTATTTAATAAATTATTTAGGCAGAAGTTTAATCAGATTGACGATTGGATTGGTATTTCAGATAAGTATAACTAGTACCATAAATATTACTAAATAGTCTAAAATAAACCGCGTACAGGAACGAAAAGCGATCTGCAGAGCTTATCGGCTTGCACAAACTGTGGGGAAGTTCAAAATGGATTGGCTCATATTAGCATTCCTGGGGACGGTATTTTTTTCCATCGCAGGAGTGCTCGACAAGCTTCTGTTGGAAAATTATACGTATGATTCTAAGGCCTATATAGTCTGCCAGGCATTGGTCCAGCTTATATTCATCATCCCGGTTATGCTATTTGTAGGAGTCAAATTCACATACCCTGAATCCCTTTTCGCTCTGTTACTTGGTTGCTTGCAGATATTTCCCACTTTCTTTTACATGAAAGCTCTGCAGATCGAAGAGGCTTCAAAGGTCTCCGCGATGGAATATGCATACCCTGTATTCGTATTAATTGGCTCCATCTTCCTTTTCGGCGAGATCTTAAGCCCAAAATGCTATGCAGGCGGGCTATTGCTCATAATCGGCACCCTTTTTTTATCCTATAAAAGGGACCGAGGAATCAGCAGGGTTTCAGTTGGCATCTATCCAAAGATTAAAGGCAGCATCAAGGGCTTATCCCCCTCGATCAGGCCATTCATGTCATTTTGGATCCTTACCGCTGCGTATTATCTCTCCCTAAAATATCTCCTGTTCTCGATCGATGAGTGGAGCCTTTACATCTGGTCATCGCTTGGCACCTTGATAGTGGCAATGCCTCTCATGGCCGTGCGCTCCATTCGCGAAGAGGTTTTTGGCTTCTTTGGCCGGGGAAGCTTTGCCATAGGAGCATTGATCTCAGAGGAGGCCTTCCAGTTTCTCGGGCTGATCTTCTCCATCTTCGCCTATGCTATTGGATCAGTCACCCTGGTATCCAGCGTAGGAGCCCTCCAGCCCATCCTGACGGTGATGCTGATCATGATCCTCGGTGCCCTAGCGCCAAGGCTGGCCAAAGAGCTGAATGAGAGGACAGACAGATCGTCGCTGATGCAAAAGGGCGCCGCTTTCATGATGGTAATAGTGGGAGTATATTTCGTGAGCTGAATCCCTTGCCAGAAAAAAAGTTCAACTGCAAAGCAGCGGCAGGATATGCTCTAGAAACGCCCCACCTACTTGGGTGGGATTACGTAGTTCCAGCGCCAAATCTTGAAGCTCACCGCAATTATCCCCAGGAATATAACCAGTACCAACAAAGCCTGAAGCCACTCCACGATAGTAATTGCATCCATACCTACACCATTTGAGTGCCTTCTCTTTTATCTGATAAAGGTTTTGGATGCAAAAGATGATATGGGGTGAGGTTATCATTCCGGGAGAAACGCTAAGAGGCCTGTTATGCTCAATGTGACCTTCCTCGGAACCGCCGGATCGCTACCCACTCCGGAGAGGAATCCTTCAGCCATACTGATCAACCGCGAAGGAGAAATGCTCCTTTTCGACTGCGGAGAGGGAACGCAAAGGCAGATGATGCGCGCCAGAACCGGCATGATGCGCTTGAACTATATCTTTTTAACCCATCTTCATGCCGATCATATCCTGGGCATTCCCGGTCTACTGGAGACCATGGCCTTTCAGGGAAGAGTTGAGCCCATAACCATAGCCGGACCGATACATACCGCTCGGCTGGTGGAGTGCTTCAAGTCGGTATGCTACTTCTCCCGCAACTTCGAGGTCATCGCCCTGGAGCTGTCGCCGGAGGATGTGGTGAAGATGAAGGGATATCAGGTGAGGGCCATAGAGACCCGTCACAGCGTGCCCAGCCTGGGCTACGTTCTGGAGGAAGATCAACGGCTCGGCAGATTTGACCGTGATGCTGCTATCTCCCTGGGCGTTCCTCCAGGGCCCTTATTTGGCAGGCTGCAGCATGGCCATGAGGTGGCGGTGGAGGGAAGAGTGGTTCAGCCTCAGCAGGTTATGGGGCCGCCAAGGCCGGGCAGAAAGGTTGTATACACCGGGGATACCAGGCCCTGCCGGTCGGTGGAGGATGCTGGTCGGGGAGCGGATCTCCTGATCCATGACTCTGCTCTGGCCAGCGATATGATAGAATGGGCGATGGAGACAAAACACAGCACGGCAAAAGAGGCGGCAGAGCTGGCCAGGCGTGCCGGGGTCAGACACCTGATCCTGACCCATATAAGCTCCCGTTACTCTGAGGACAGCTCCCAGCTATTGAATGAGGCGAGGCTCATCTTTGAGAAAACGGATGTAGCAGAGGACCTGATGTCCCTGGAGATAAGGTTCAAGGATGAATGAAGATCCAGCTTTTAGGAGTCATCGCTCTCGATTCATCAATCCGTCTATTCCCCATTTTTCTCCTGATCATCGATATTGAGATCGTCGTCAGCGCTCAGGTTATCTGCTCTGAGTAATTCCAATGCCCTGGCTTCCTCCTTCATCCTTCTTTCTCGCTCCTCGCTCAGGGCCTTGGTAATCTGCACAGCTATCTCATCCTCTCTACCGATGAGGGAGATGTCCAAAGATTCCATGGCGGATTCGATCATCCCCCTGCTGTGTTCCAGGTCCATGCCCCTGCTCTCCGACTCGACGCCCCGGCGGAAGAGGTCATCGATCCTGTCTGCTGGCATGCCGAGGGCAGTTGCAGCTGAGATGGCCCTTCCAAACATCTCCATGTCGATATAAAACTGCATACCGTCCTGGTATAGCATCTCGGATTGGCTCGTTCTTCCCGCATTCTTGGCTATGAGGGCAGCCCAGAGGTAATCTCCTGCGTCCACCAGGATGCTGATGGCCTCATCTATCATTCCTCTGTCCCTTGCCATGGCTGCAGCATACTCGATCTCACCCGCCTGGGCCAGAACAGCCACGCCCTCTTTTGCCAGGTCGTCCGGCAGTTCAATGCGGTTTTCTCTTTCCATAAGATAGGAGACCTTTTCTTCGAAGTTCATCCTCTCAAATTCATCTCTCAAGCTCATATCTCCAGAATGAAATGATGGCATCAACAAATAAGGCTTTTGTCAGCATCCATGCAACTTGAAGATACCTTTTAAAAAATGCATAATATTTCATCATTTTATATGTCAAAAATTGAAATTGTGCTCATAAACTATCGGCAGCGAGTAGCACGCAAAAGCATTTAAATCTACAAAAAGATATATAGCTGCAACTACATGCTAAATGCCATCAGTAATCACAAGGACTGAACGGGATCGAATGGCGATGAGAGAACATGTATGGGAACGTATCTCCTAAGACATCCCTCAAGAGATGATGATGATGGATAGAATAAAGGCGGCTGTATCTTCATATTATCAGCATGATCGGGCTGCTATTATTCCAAAGAGGGATTCGAAGGTTTTTAACTTCACAATTATAGCAGTTGCTATATATACAATTTACCTGATCATCAGCCAGCAGCTCAGAAATGACACCTATGCGGTGATTTTTTTCACCGATTGGATTGCATTTATCATCAATGGTTTCATGACTCTATGCCTGTTTTATGGCGCCAGCCAATCCAGGAAGATCAGCCGAAATGTCTTCCTCGCCTGGCTGATGATGGCCATCGGTCAGCTCTGTTTCACCCTGGGGGACGGACTATGGGCAT
>NZ_DAIK01000024.1:0-534 GCF_002496085.1 Methanosaeta sp. UBA458
CCCAACCAGGGAAGCTTCAACCATGCCATAGCTATTGCAGCCATCAACGCCCTTGAGGGTAACGGCCACAGCGTCAGCTTTCACGACCTCTACCGGGAACGATTCGATCCTGTGCTACCTTATGGGGAGATTCCCAAAGGCGCAGATATAGATTCAAATCTTATGAAGCATTGCGATGAGATCGCCTCTGCAGACGGGATCATAATCGTCCACCCCAACTGGTGGGGCATGCCTCCCGCCATCCTCAAGGGATGGGTGGACAGGGTGATCCGGCCGGGGGTAGCTTACGAATTTTTGGAAGGGGACAGCGGCGAAGGAGTGCCAAGGGGCCTCTTGAAAGCCAAAAAGGCGCTGGTGTTCAACACCTCCAACACCTTCCCTGACCGGGAGCGCGAGGCTTTTGGCGATCCACTGCAGAGGCTGTGGAAGGACTGCATCTTCGGGCTCTGCGGAGTGGAGGAGTTCTATCGGAAGACCTATTGCGTGATTGCGACCAGCACGCCGGTTAAGAGAACTGCCTGGCTGGAGGATGCA
>NZ_DAIK01000024.1:657-9384 GCF_002496085.1 Methanosaeta sp. UBA458
AGAGACGAAGGCAGGCCGCCGGAATGAGAGGTCTTCGTGAGCAATAGGAACGCGGACCGCCCCCGAGGATCCGAAGGCAAAGGCTATCTACCTCGTCAGCTTCTCCGGCCTGAAGACCGGAGTTCCCTTGCGCCATTTCTATGGCCTTTTTATCGGTTCGGAGCTGATCCTTTTCGAGCCCAGGTCCGAATATAACTCTGCAACTCCCCTGAGGGCTCGATATCCCTTCTCGCTAATCATATAGTCCCCTCTCTCATTTCTTTGCAAAATCATTCCTCCATCCTGCAGCTTCTGCAAGTGGAAGAGCAGATTGCCGCCCCGCAATCCTGTGAGCTCAGCAAGGGCAGAAAAGGTCTTCGTCTCAGCGAAAAGGGCCTTTAGAATTTGCAGTCTCTGTTTATTGCTCAGGGGCTCGAGGAGCTCGACGACAGTCTCTTTTTCGGGAAGGGACTCCATCGATTCACCCGTCAAATCATTTTCTCGGTATACCCTGAGCGAACGCATCAGATCTATCTGCTTATCCAATAGCCTGGCCACCTCAGAAAAGCATGTTTTGCACTGATCATAAGGAGACTTCCTGCGCATCTCTTCCAGCTTCGATTTCGCATCGTTGATGGAATCCGCTGATACCTCGCCCCTTTTTATCTGATCCAGGCTGCTATTCAGAAGATCTGAGAACAGCGCTTTGCAAGCATTTTTCATATGACAGTCCTTCGATATCTTGCCTTCCAAGCTGCTCTCTATCTCATCGGTTGCGTATCCCCGGATTACATCAAAAAAATCGCTTCTGCAGCCATCGACAATAGAATTCAAGTGCTGCTGATTTGAGCGTTCCATGAACCTCTTCATGTCTTCGTGCATGATATCCAGCTTCGACTTTATGCCGTTGACTTCCTTCAGAAGATCCGCATTCATGATATCATCAAACCGACGCAGTGATGAAAAAGGTTTCTATTATGTATCTTAGAGTTAACCTTGTGTATTCAATTATACCTTGTATAGTTTTATAACGCTAAAGTATATATCAATAACCAGACGATAGAAGGATTGGTGAAACACAATGAGTGCAAAAGACGAGATACATGCCCAAATTGTTGGTGCCTTAAAGGAAGCAAAGTTTCCCATAAAAACGCCTGAAGAGCTTATGGCTGCCCTGCCCCAGGGTGCTGCCACCAAATGCAAGGCAGGAGACGTGGAAATTACAGCGGGCGATGCAGGAAAGGTCTTGAAAGCCAGCGATTTCCCATTTAAAGATGCCAGGCAGGTGGCCGACGTAATCGTCAAGCGTGCTATGCTCTGAATTAATCTAGCCCCGAGGTCTCAGGAAGGGTTATTCAGATAAAAGAGAACCATCGAGAATTCCACGGTCGCTGGCGCAGAGTCGCGATAGCAGTAGATTGGGCTCTTTGGTGATATCTCTGCCGTCCGGCACCAGTAGACAGCGACCTTCATTCTGAATCCGCTCTAAGATCTCTCTATGCTCTTTTAGATAAACTATCCTCAAAAGGCTTTATATTATCGAATATCAATGCTTGAATTCATGGATGAGGGGAAGAGAAGCGAGCCGGTTGAGCTGATAGCAGTCCTTGTCTTCGGCTTCTTGTTGAAGCTCTTTGCAGGAAGGAACTCACTTACCGAACATGGGATAGTGTTCCCGGGCTACGATGAATACTATCATATGCGCAGGATACTCTATGGGACCAGCAACTTTCCTGATACGCTATGGTTTGATACCTACCTGAACTACCCTCATGGCTTTTCCATAACCTGGCCCCCGCTCTTCGACCAGATCTCCGCTGCCCTATGCATCGCTTTGGGCCAGCATACAAAAGAGGGGGTGGAGATGACGGCGGCCTTTGTGCCTGTCATCATCGGTCTGCTGGCGATGGTCGTCGTTTACTATATCATGCGAGAGCTCTTCGATCACAGAATTGCCCTTCTGGCAAGCTTCATGACCGCTCTCGCCCCCTACTACCTCCTCTATACTATGGTTGCCGCCACCGACCATCACTCTTTGGAGGTGTTGTTTCAGCTCCTCTCTCTCCTGTTCATGGTCCTCGCATTCTCCCGGCCGGATAAGAGATGGCTCTACGCTTCTGGGGCAGGTGTGGCACTGGCCGCCCTGGCATATACCTGGCAGGGCGCAGATGTCTACTTCGGGGCGTATCTGCTATTCGCAGCATTTGGTATGAGCCTGGAACTGCGCCAGGATAAGCCGAACCTGAACATCGCCTCAACGCTGCTTGGTGCCTTTTTCCTCGCCCTTATACTCGTTTTGCCCTTCAGGAATACCCCCTGGATGTCACCCTCCTTCCTGGGATTGGCAGCCATATTCGTCGCTCTGGCCATCATGCTGGCACTGGCACACATTATCGCTAAAAGGAACATATCCTGGAAGGCTTTCCCATTGGCCATCCTCGCCATATTCATTATATCATTGCTGCTCTCAAAGATATTGGGCGGATTCTTTGGACTGGAGGGTCTGATCCGAACGGGAATGGGATACATCTGGGGAGGGGAGATGATCGGCAAGATTGGAGAGGCAGAACCGCTCATCTATGACCTTGATACGTTATCTCAGGTGGTCTTCTCCTGGCTGGGACTGAACATCCTATTCTCCCTGGCAGGAGCAGCCGCCATAGTAGTCTATATGCGAAAAGAAGAAAGAAGAATGCAGCAGAGCCTGCTTCTCCTTCTGATATGGGCAGTCTTCTCCATCCTTCTCACCCTGGGACAGGGCAGATTTCTGTACATCTCCACGATATTCATGGGCATGCTGATAAGCATACTGATATTCTATGCCCTAGATCGCCTTAAGAAGTTCCAGGAGGAGAGGGGCGCAAAGCTCCACAGGGCCCTGGCAGCAGCCATCATCCTGCTTCTTGTCCTGCCGACGGCAATTGATGCCTTCAACTTCGCCAGCAATTCGCCACCTGCGATCGCAGGCGACTGGCAGGACTCTCTATTCTGGCTGAAGGAGAACAGCGACCCAACCAGCCACTTTGCCGATCCGGAAGAGATCCCTGAGTACAGCGTGATGAGCTGGTGGGACTATGGCAACTGGATCCTCTATCTATCTGAAAGGCCGGTGGTGGCGAACAACTTCCAGACCGGAATAGAGGATGCGGTGAAGTTCTATCTGGCAGAGGACGAGAAGGAAGCGACGGAGATAATGGATGCCAGAGGTGCCAGGTACGTCTTTGCCGATTTCGGCATTGCCTATGGCAAGCTGCCCTCCCTCACAGAATGGGCGGATGAGGATATCAGCAGCTATATGGCCCTGGAGGAGTACGGCGCTCAGCTCTCAGCCAAACCCAAAGAGAGGTTCTTCAACACCACATTGGGCAAGCTCTATCTAGCAGACGGAACAGGCATGGGCCGGTTCCGCCTGATCCACGAGTCGAGCACTATCATGGGAAATGTAGGAAAGAGCAGGGTTATGATCTTCCAGTATGTTCCCGGAGCGTTGCTGAAAATCCACACTGGCCGGGATGGAAATGGCATGGCCTTGCTCAATATGACCTCCAATATAGATAGGAGGTTCGTCTACCTCAACCAGGCCACCTGGAATGGAGATGCACTTGAGGTAAGGGTCCCCTATTCCACAGAGAGAGAGCATGAGGTCCATGCAACTGACCCGTATATGGTGTTCTCAGTGCATGGAGACGATGTGAAGGCACAGATGGTTGAGGTGAGCGAGGAGGATGTTCTCCAGGGAAGAACCATTGATATCAACTTTTAAAAAAGAGAATTGCGCCGTTTCCGGCGCATTAATTTGATATTCTCGATTAGGGCTTATACGCAGGGCAGCCAATCAACGCTGATTTCGCCACAGGTGGAGTTGCCCCAGAGCTGGATGAACTTCTGAATGGCGAAGACGCCAGTCAGGTCCTCGACCGATCGGCCATACTCAGCATGCCGCCCTTTGAGCGCGCTGCTGGACTCGGGATCTCTGGAGATCCAGCCGATATGGGCCACACCGATTACATTGCTGTTTATGTTGGCCTCAAGGACACCGTTGCAGCAGGGAGTATCGGTCAGGGCATTGTATCCCCTGGTCTTGACCTCAGTGGTCTTCTGCAGGTGCTCAGCATGAGTGTACATCTCAGTCAGAACAGCACCTATCTTATAGTTCTGAACGCACAGCTTATCCACCCATTTCTGGTCATAGGTGCCGGTCTGATAGGAGACGGGCATGTACTCCAGCTCCTGCTCTGAGGTGAAGTTGATGTAATCCATTGGATAGCCGTTCGCCCATTCGCAAGCCATGTCCAAAGGCTGCCTCTCCGCCTCCAGCTCTATCCTGGAGAGGATCACATTTCCTGAGCCGGTCTGCTTCTCTACCAGCTTCTGGCCCTCATAGCCAGACTGGGTGGAGATGACCATCTCCAGGCTTCGATAACCCACCCCTTTTACAGACGATTTCTCGTACATGTAATTGGCAGCGCCTGCCATGCCTATTAGAGCCATGGCGATAACCGCTAGAACGATCATTTCTCTCTTCAATCCACACTACCTCCTTTTCTGCCCGGATGCTCTTGATTTAAGGATTTGCTGGCCGATATGATAATTCGATTCGGGCAGCCCGATATCCCCACAGTCCGGGAAGGTCACTCTCCTATAGAACCCTAACACCCGCTATGAGCTTCTCTGCAGCCTATTTTAAGGTTTTGGCTGAAATATTTGGGGCTGAATGTATATACATTTGAGAAAGAACGCAAATCGAATTGACTGAATAGAGCAAGAGAATTAATAAAAAATAAAAGAGTAGAGCTTATGCCTTTTGGCCGAAATTATTCAGCCTATTTACGAAGTTATAGCATGAGCTGCTCGTACAGGGACTGGCGACCGGCATCTTCTTGGAAGTATCGACTGCGGGAGTGGCTATTCCCTCGCAGTCTCCATTCTGACAGGCGGGCTCTGATTCAGCATTATTGCGGAAGAGAATCCTCCTGTTGATCTCAAAGGATCCGAAGTACTCCTCAATCTCTTTAAGGCTCTTCTGGCCGGGGATAGATTGCTTGGCATCTAAGAGGTAATATCCAGTGAAGTTATCCGCCGTCTGGAACTCAGCGGTCTTCTTCAAAGATCCAGTCTGATGCAGTGTGAAATCCTGGCTCTTGAACTCCATCTGCTGCAAATCATAGGTTTCCCGGATCTTGGAGCCGACCCCGCCGAATATGGCAGAGCTCTTGAAGCTCTCCGTTCCCACAAGTGCATCTCCAATGGCCACTGCATTGTAGTTATCGACTGCATCCTGCTCAACGAAGTTGGCATTCTTTCCCCTTGCATCATCCACCATGTACTCGTTCTTGACCAGAGCATCCACGCTGCCGCTGAATATCACGTCCTTGTTGGACTTGATACCAGATTCCATCGACCTCAGGTCCTTGTTCATCAGGAACTGTCCTGATCCACTGATAGCGGTCTCTGAGGCGTAGTCGTATGCCTGCACTCTGAACGTTGCCTCCCTAGAGGCTGAAGTGCGGCATTTGGCCGATGCCTCAACCGCAAACCTGTACTTCCCGGCTACGGCATTGATATCCGGCTGCACGGTCAGGGTTTGGGAGCGGGACCCTCCGGCAGGTATATTCATAGGGCTTCTGGTCCAGCCAAACCAATCCAGGGCGCAGTCCATTGGCTTGACGCAAACCTCAACATCTGCATCAGTTGAGCCCTCATTGGTTACAGTAACCACGAAGTCCAATTCCTTTCCCTGAGTGGTATATGACTTGTCCGCCTCCGATTCAGGCCCGGTTAGACTGACATCTACCGATAGAGCCCCGGAATCTCCTGAACAGGGACTGGGCAGATAGTTGGGAATGGATGGAGTAGAGGGACCCGACCAAGTGGCAGAAACATCACCCAACTCCATTCCCGGATCCTCAACCGTAGCCTGCACCTGGCATACTGTCAGGATCAACATTGCTATTGTAATGATCAGACATATTCTCATGGTAACCCCCTTTAAACAACATAAAAAAACTAGCCAGGCCATTTGACCTAGCAGTCTATGCCTTCACAAGGAGCGCGATGCTTCTCACGCACTGGATTTTCATGGAACTTCAATACCTTCTCAGCCTCGAATGTTCCGGTGAACATCTCATGAGCTTTGATATCCTTGTAGAATATCCTGTGCCATGTAGCGTCTGTGCCCCATGTGCCGTTGAAGGAATTCTTGGTCTCGATTCCCACCAGATGAGCGGGATTGCTGCCCATCAGGGCTGCAACAGCATCCTGATCCCTTCCCGCTTTCGCTAGCGAATCTACTAGCTTCTCAGGCGTCGTGCCTGGCGGGTTGTAGGGCGTGGTAGATGAGAAGAATGCGGTCTCATCCTGCTCCATCTCAGTAACCGAGAACAGCTCCTGCACATTCGCGCCGATGCCGCCATAGAACTCCTTGGAATTTAAGTAACGTCCGCCGGTCAATGGTGTCTGTCCGCTGTAGGTCATCTTGGTGTTCTGGACGAAGTTCAGGTTGGACTTATTTCCGCCGTTGACCGTGGAGATGTTCCTCTTGAGGACATCAGCATTCTGAGAAAATGCGGTCTCCTGATCCAGCTCAATGTCTCCATCCCCGGTCATGGTATCGAAGTACTCGAGAGCTATTTTTTTGTCTATTACCGAGTTAGCAACATCGATAATCCCTGAACCGGATACCTTATGGCTTTCACAAAATTGCTCATACTGCACTGGCGGTACCAGTGGTGGATTAGCCATTGTAATGCTACATAGCCCCACTAGGGCTACTGCAAGAACTGCTATCGTTACTCCCTTCATTATACATTTACCCCCGATGATTGATGTAACAGCTATTGATCCCTTTAGATCAGTAGCTATCCTGCCCGCATGCGCAGGACTTGAGCTACAATTGTAAGTTGATGCTTTTATTCGATATAAATGTATCTGTTCATAATAATGGTCATCCAAAGGCCGGTTCGTTGCAGAAGCTTCAACCAAACGCATGCCATTTTGAGATGACGACAAATCCCTGCTAATTAAAAAAAAGATCGAAATGAAGCCCGCCCAGCAGATCGCCGAGACGGGCCTATTTTAAAGATTTTTATTCACCCGATGTCGATAACGATCATCTACACGCAGGGCAGCCAGTCAACGCTGATTGCGCCGCAGGTGGAGTTGCCCCAGAGCTGGATGAACTTCTGAATGGCGAAGACACCAGTCAGATCCTCGACGGATCTGCCGTACTCAGCATGGCGACCCTTGAGCAGCCTGTTGGGCTCAGGATCCCTGGAGAGCCAGCCGATATGGGCAACGCCGATGACGTTGCTGTTCAGGTTAGCCTCGAGGACACCGGTGCAGCAGTCCATTTTACAGCCGGTAGCATACCAAAGGCCGTCGTCGGGATTATAATCCCATAGGTCTTCTATTCTCTCTTTTTTCCCGTAGCCTCTGGTCTTAACCTCGGTGGTCTTCTGCAGGTGCTCAGCATGGGTGTACATCTCAGTCAGCACAGCGCCGATCCTGTAGTTCTGCACGCACAGCTTCTCAACCCACTTCTGGTCATAGGTGCCTGTCTGGTAAGATACCGGCATGTACTCGAACTCAGCTTCCTTGGTGAAGTTGATGTAGTCCATATAACAGGAATTGGGATACATGCAAGGGAACTGCAGTCCTTCGGCAGTTATCTGTCTCTCAGCTTCCACCTCAGTCCTCTCGAGGATCACGTTTCCGGATCCGGACTCCTTCTCTACCAGCTTCTGGCCATGGAAGCCAGACTGGGTTTGAATGATCATCTCTACGTTCTTGTATCCAACGCCCTTGACCGATGCCTTTTCGTACATATAGTTAGCTGCACCGGCCATGCCTACTGCGGCCATGGCGACTATAATCAAAACAGCTATTAGTTTTCTCATTTCTTTCCCTCCTCCTTTACATGAGGATCGAAAGCTGCTATTGACAGCAACAAGTGATCCCTCAGTACATCACCCCGGCTGGATATACAGATCCTTTATCAAAGATCCAGGACCGTTCCACCTGAAGAGATGAAACCGCTCGGCCCCCTCCAGCATATAAGCCAAAAGCGTTAAATGTCATCCTATCCGGCGTGAGGAGCCTGATTCCAGGATTACCATTAGATGTTACTTGAGCCATTGTCTCAGGCACAACATTTTTCATTAGATTAATGACATATAAAGCTATCGAGCAGGGTTAAGAGAATTTTATATTCCACGATTCCACCCCTCTTGCCTGTTTTTTCCCGAGAAGATCGCCCAATTGCTCAGAAGAGAACACTCAAAGGAACATCTAACAAAAATACAGGCGTAAGAAGCAGGTTACTGTACTTTCCAAGTTTTTCACTTCAACCACCAACTTTATAAACTGAATTCAATTTTTACATAATTGACTAGCGATAAATATCTCTTTTGTGCTAATATTTTGCTATTTAATAACATGTGCTTTACCTCTTTACTGCATTGCGTATGCAAAATCAAAAACTTGGAAACTACAGCAGGTTATATGATTTTAAAAATATTGCATAGGCCCCAGGCCTCATAGCCTGAGGTCATGTTCCTTTTTACAGTCTTAATCTAATTTAAATGCAGGGCAGCCAGTCAACGCTGATTGCGCCGCAGGTGGAGTTGCCCCAGAGCTGGATGAACTTCTGGATGGCGAAGACACCAGTCAGGTCCTCGACGGATCTGCCGTACTCAGCATGGCGGCCCTTGAGCAGCCTGTTGGGCTCGGGATCCCTGGAGAGCCAGCCGA
>NZ_DAIK01000054.1:0-9946 GCF_002496085.1 Methanosaeta sp. UBA458
TTCCAGCCTGTGTTTATGTGAAAGCCTGTTGTCCATGAGAAATGAATCCGAACGGTTGCTGTTTGGCGGCCGGACATAGGCAAAGCCGTCAATACGGCATTTTATGATCGTTTAGATCGATTAGATCATTTTTTAAAGCATAGCTAATCCAATCAAATCGATATCTGCGCTATGAAGAGCCCCTTGCTTCTCGTCAAGTCGTCAATAATATCTGAGCTGAAAAATGGTCCATGTTATGCAATAAAAATTATATATTACAAAATCACACGCTTGATTATATATAAATAGCTAGAACACTTGCGTACCCAAATTTAGATAAATACTTATACGAATAATGCAAGTATTAAATATGTCAATAAGTGAAGCGTCTGGGGACATTCCCAGAAGAAAGATTCCGAAATTCAGAGCAACAAAGGCACAGCTTAAAGATATGAAAACCGCAGCGGCTATTTTAAACATGCTCTCTGAAAAGCCGGAAGTCCTTAAGAAATTGGGTGATGAATACTTGGAAGCATCCAATGCACCGGAGGAAGAAAGGGATTTTGCAGAGTATGAGTTGAGACAAAATGTGCTTAGGACCTTGACTGAGAACATAAAGCAAATCCCAGAAGAAGAGCTCGAAAGGAATATCGACATCGTATTAGGCCCATGGTGGCCATGGTGGCCTAGATATAGAATGCCACCAATAATCAAGGATTACGGCTATTATTGGTCTGGGGAGGGTATTGAGTTTCAGCCGCGAGGATTGGAGATGAGAAGGCAACGAAGAAGATAATAAGCCGACGAAGAGGATGATCCAGATAAAAAGCTGATGAAGAGGACAGTCTAAATGCCGCAAGAGATCGAGTACGATCAACCCGCAGTCGCCACTTTTTCGCCTCTGAGGTCTAAGGATGCTGAAGATCCGTATAGAGATCTGATCAATAATATAGGTTCCATCTTAAGCGAAAGAAAGTTGATCAAAAGCGAGGTGGTATTGCCCAAAAAGGAGAAATTGGTGGTAAATTATCCGGACTACGCATTTGCTCATCCTATTCGCTTGCATCCCTCATGTTGGGTAGATGATGGAGATCATCTTGCAGGCGTACACCCTAAATCCAGTCTTCCCTTTTTTATTAACTCTTCTGGCTCAATCATTTGTCGCCTTTGCACAGGAAAAAATAGTATTAAAGAGATACAAAAAGAGCTCAAAGAAATCTGGTTTTCAGTTGCCGATGATGTATTATTAAGGGATGGACTATCCTTCCTGATGCTGCTGGAAGAGATGAATCTAATAGAATTTGTGGGGCGGAAAATTGAAGGTACTGCTCATTAATCCCCCTGGTTGGGTTGGAGATAGAATCCCGTTAGGTTACGATCTAGTGCCATCGGTGCCTTTGGGTTTGGGCTACCTTGCATCAACTATGGAATCTGAAGGCATAACTGCTAAGATCGTTGACATGGATTGGGGTGGTTTTTCCAAAGAGGAATTAGTCGATATGATATCGAAATTCGATCCTGATATCATAGGAATAACATCCTTCACCTCCAATTATGCAAATGCTGTGGACATTGCCAAAGCAGCAAAATCGCACAATCCTAATATCAAAATAGTATTCGGTGGCGTACATGCTACATTCATCCATCGAGATGTGTTGCACACGATTCCTGAAGTGGACATAGTTGTTCGATATGAAGGAGAGCGAGCGATATGCGAAATCTGTGATGCTCTGGATAGGGGAAGAAAGCTAGAAAATGTCAAAGGAATCAGCTTTCGCCATGATAATCGGGTATTTTCCACACCACTTAGGCATAGGATAGAGAATCTTGATAGCATACCATTCCCCGCTTTTCATCTATTGGAGCCCTCGATTGAGCATTACATAGGGGAGGGAAAAGAGAAGGGCTTTCCCATAATAACTACTCGAGGATGCCCCTTCAATTGCATATTTTGTTCCACAGCAGCACTTCACGGTCGCAAATACCGTACAAGAAGCGCAAATAATGTCTTAGATGAGATGGAATTTGTACAAGATAAATACAAAATAAATGTAATCAGCTTTGCAGATGATAATTTCACCATGAAACGAAATAGAGTTATCGAACTATGCAGAGGCATTAAAGAAAGACATCTCGATTTTGAATGGGGTTGCAGCGCCAGGGTGGACTTATTATCAAAGGATTTATTGGAGGTGATGAATTCCTCTGGCTGCAAAAATATATTTTTCGGTATAGAATCCGCATCTCAAAGGGTACTTGATACGGTTAAGAAGGGCTTTAGCATTGAGAAAGCAAAGGAGATGGTAAAGCTCACTGAGAAAATGGGAATAAAAACACATTGTTCATTTATCCTAGGCTTGCCGAACGAGACCGTGGAATCGATAGACGAGATGATCAGATTTGTTGAAGAGACTATGCCATCGGGAAGAGTGCTTCCTAACGTTTTGGAAATACTTCCCGGCACCGAGCTATGGGATAAAGAGAGCGAATATTTTGGAAATACGCCATCCATACCAGCTGCAGACATAATCAGAGTTCAATTGGAGCTTTTCTACAAATTCTTTGAGATAAGTTCAAAAGGGAGGGAATTGCTTACGATTGAGCCACCAGATATTGAGATCATTGGCGGATCGACTGCATTTGCGCAGACGCAAATGTAAATGGATATAATCCAATAATAGTTCTAATAATATTTTTATATAGTTAATGTGATAATTGCGGGCCGGCCCCGCAGGCTTGTTCAAGAGCAGAAGAGGCGCTGGCCATCTTCGAGCAGATCGAGAGCTCCTGCGCGGAGCGTGTGCGGAGGCAGCTGGCGGAATGGCCGGGATAAGGTGGCAAGGGCATGTCCAGGGACTATCCCGCTCTATAATTATGGCCCTAGATAGCAGAAACGTCGTTGAACATCAAGCATTCAGCCAATTTCGCATTTACATCTCGTTTGAGATCATCATCTGCTTTCCCGAGTATGCCCTCAATGAACATCTTCTCCAGGGTCGCTATCTTGTCGATTAGGAGCCAAGACTCCTCTTTCAATCCTGTTGCTTTGAAGGAGAGCGTGCCTTTGCGTATTAACAAATCCGATGGCAATGGAGGATCTGGACGTTGTGTAGTCATGGGGGCTATGGTCACATCCAAATGTCCTTCATGAAGGACTAAAGCAGGCCTCAGCTTTGTGGAACTGAGATCTGTAAAAGGAAAGTGAACTAAAACTATGCTTCCCTTAGGCATTCTGGGAACTTGCATGCTACCTGAATCTGACTTTAAGATCCTCTACGGTATAAATATCAGGCTCATTTTCGAGAAGCGAGGCTAAAGCCCTCTCGGATAGTCTCATAAGGCCTCTGGTAATTGCTCTGTCTTCGCCAAGCTCCGACAGATCGCAAGGAAGTTGCGAGGTCTCCCCTGAACTCTCACACATAGATACTACTTGTGGATTCTTGATATTTAAAACATGGGTGGAAAATAGCCTGCTATCGAGAGTTGAGCGAGTTCCTGGACCTGAGCCGGTCAGAGCTACCCAGATCATCCTACCTGAGCATCAAATCCAGAAAGGCTTATCATTTCAGCCCTCTCAACACACCATCAAGGATGTGATGCAGATGGATCCATTAACGCTGGCCGTCATAGCCGCCCCGTTTGTGGCCAAAGGGGCGGAAGCCTTCTCCAGCTCGGCAGGCGATAAGCTGGGCGCAAAGGTCGGGGAGCTATGTCAGGCGGTGATAGACAAGTTCAGGGGCGACTCCGATGCAGAGGAAACTCTGGCCCTCGCCCAGAAGAGGCCGGACTCCAAAGGGCAGCAGAGTGCGCTCGAAGAGATTCTGGCGGAGAAGCTAAAGGACGACCAGGATTTCGCAGCAAAGGTGCAGAGGCTGGTGGACGATCTGCAGAAAGGAGGCGGCGGCAGGACGGCCTTCGACCAGCGGGGCCAGACTGTGCACGGCTCGCAGACCAATATTGCGGGAAATGTCAACAGGCCTGTTCTCTCTGGAAACTTCAGCGGCCCGGTGAACACGGACAAATCCAAGTAAAAGCGAACCATGCCAGATAATAAATCCCGTTTCGACCAGCGTGGCCAGAAGGTGATCGGCCAGCAGATCAATGTGGCAGGGGACGCTACTCTCCCGCCTCCTCCTCTGGTCCTCGTCCCTCACCTGCCCGCTCCACCAAGGGACTTCACCGGCCGGGACGAGGAGCTAAAAGACCTTCTGGCAGACTTTGATCGGGGAGCCACCATCACCGGCCTGCGTGGCATGGGAGGCATCGGCAAGACGGCTCTAGCTTACGAATTAGCCGAGAAGCTTGCCAGGCGCTATCCTGACGGCCAGATCCTGGTCGAGCTGAGGGGCACGGGCCCGGAGCCCATGACCCCAGCCGAGGCCATGGCCAAGGTTGTGAGGATCTATTATCCGGAGGCTAAGCTGCCAGGGAGCGAGGCGGAGTTGGCCAGGATCTACCACTCTCTCCTTCACGACTTGCGTGTGTTGATGCTGTTGGACAATGCCTTTAACGACCGACAGGTGCGTCCTCTTTTGCCGCCAGCGGGCTGCGGAGTGATTGTAACCTCCCGCCGCAAGTTCACCCTCCCCGGTCTGGTGCCAATGGACCTGGATGTCCTGCCGGAGGATAAGGCGGTGGAGCTTCTGCTGAGATTATGGAATCCCGAGGCATCGCCATCCACAGAACAACTTAAAGACAAAGATCTGAGCAGAATTGCATGCCTCTGCGGCTACCTGCCTCTAGCGCTGAGGGCAGCGGGAAGCTTGCTGGCCAACAGCCCTGACCTGAGCCCGGCTCAGCTAGCCCGAGATCTGCGGGACGAGCGCACCCGGCTGAAGCGCATCGGCAAGGAGGGCGTGGACCTGGATGTTGAATCCAGCTTCGGCCTGAGCTACAGCCGTCTGACTGAAGAGACCGCCCGCGTTTTTCTCCTGCTCTCCGTCTTCCCTGCGGGCTTCGATGCCGCTGCAGAAGAGGTGGTCTGCCGGGACGAGGGTCACCGGCACCTGAGAGAGCTGATGCGCTGGAGCCTGGTTGAGTACCAATCACTGGGCGTAGAGTACGGGAGATATCACCTGCATGACATAGTGCGAATCTATGCCGCCTCCTGCTTGCAAGCCGGGGAGATGGGGGAGGCGGAAGAGCGCCATGCTGAACACTACTGGAGAGTACTCTCTGCTTCCAATGAGCAATACAAGCAGGGTGGGGAGAACCTCCTAGCAGGTCTGGCGCTTTTCGATCGGGAACGAGCCAACATCCTGGCAGGATGGAGCTGGGCGGAGAGGAACCTTAAGGATAGCCGTGCTGCCGACTCGCTCTGCAGCTCCTACCCAGGTGCAGGAGCATATGTGCTGAATCTGCGCCTGCATCCTCAGGAACAAATTCGTTGGCTGGAGACGGCCGCTGATGCGGCAAAACAAATGCAGGATCGAGGCGCTGAGGGCGCACACTTTGGTAACATAGGCTTGGCTTATGCCGACCGAGGCGAGACGGGAAAAGCCATCGTCTACTACCAGCAGGCCCTGACCATCACCAGGGAGATAGGGAACCGACAGGACGAAGGTGCTATACTAGGCAACCTGGGACGGGCCTACGCCAATCTAGGAGAGCCGCGTAAAGCTATCGAACATCACGATCAGGCACTGACCATATTTAAAGAGATAGGGGACCGGCGGGACGAAGGTACTACGTTGTGCAATATAGGCATTGCCTATGCCGCCTTGGGCAAAATCCACAATGCCATAGAGTACTTCGAGCAGGCTTTCGCCATTGCTAGGGAGATTGAGGAACGAAGGAATGAAGGAATATGCCTAGGCTGCCTGGGCCAAGCCAATATCAATCTAGGCGAGATCCGAAAAGCCATCGACCACTACCAACAGGCTCTTGCCATTGCCAGGGAGATCGGAGATCGACGGAGCGAAGGAAATTCATTGGGCAGCCTGGGCACAGCTTATAAAAATTTAGGGGAACCGCACAAAGCCATCGAGCACTACGATCAGGCTCGGACCATTTTTAGAGAGATCGGGGATTGGAGGGGCGAAGGAAACTCCATCTGGAACATGAGCTTGGTCCTGAATGGCCTAGGGAATCGAGCCGAGGCCGTGAAGCTAGCAGGAGAGGCGTTGGCCATCTACGAGCAGATCAAGAGCCCGATTGCGGAGCGTGTGCGGCTGCAACTCGCGGAGTGGCAGAGGTAGAAAAGTCTCGTAAAGAGCTCTTTCATGCAGGAGGAGCCATCCCTGAGACAGGGCAACCACTTTTTCATTTATTGCAGAAGCAAGCTACATACTGTTCGTTTGTGAATCCTGCCTTTTTATCAGCCTTTTAAGAAGGCCCAACTCCAAGATCTCTATCTCTATGAACAGGCATTGATAAATGGATGTCGCTTCCTTCTTTGATAAAGATATAGTGACTGCCTTCAATATGATTTATTGTCCAGCCTGCGATCGAATTATGCTATCTTAAGCCGCCTCGCTGCGTCCTTGAGCCGGGATTTCAGGCACCCAATTATTGCCTCGTTTATGTTTTCCAGAGCATCCTCAAGGCCCTCTCCTTCAGAAAGGCATCCTTTAAGGTCTGGACACTCGGCAACATATATGCCTTCATCGTCCTTCTCTATGATAATGTTGAATTCCATTGCATTGCTGATTCTTCAACTACTTCCCCAGTATCTCCTTATGCGCCTCCCTGAATCCGGGGTCCCTCATCTGGCATGAGCACTTCCCCTTGAACCAGGGGTAGCGGGTCATCTCTCTCCAGATCTCTTCCAGGCTTTTCTCTTTGATGTTTCCAAAGCCCAGAGGCATATAGGCGCAGGGCAGGGCCACTCCGTCTCCATCAACATGAATCCATCTTCTCCCGGCAAAGCAGCCGAACATCTCCGGGCTCAACAGATACGGCAGTGCGGAGACTCTGGGGCCCTCCATTCTGTTCTTCTCCTTGTGGAAGCTCTCCAGCCTGGCCACATCCCCAGATGTAAGCACCTCATCCTCATGGGTTGCCCAGCGGCCTACAGCCACAATCTCGTAGAGGGATAGCTCTTGCACCCCCAGCTCTGCAGCCAGACTGAATGCATCCTCCAGATAATCGATATTGTGGGGGGAGGTCACCATGAACAGGTCCACCAAAAGGCCCGCTTCCAGGGCATTGCGAACCCCGGATAAGGCGTCCTGAAAAGCACCTTTGCGCCCCCGGAAGCGGTCATGCTGCCCCTCGATGGGGCTGTCGATGCTAATCCGTACCGCATAGAGCCCCGCATCTTTCAATTGCTTCGCAAGCTCAGCTGTCAGGTGGTAGCCGCTGGTGAAGCTGGTGGCAATTGCCCGCTGGTCGACCGAAGAGACTAGGTCGGGCAGATCCTTGCGGAGCATGGGCTCTCCACCGTCGAAGGTCACCAGGTACGAGCCCATATCCAGGGCTTGGGAGATCGCCCCCTTGATCACGTTGCTTGAGAGTATCTCCCCCTGACGGGAGGGGGCGGAACAGTGCAGGCAATCGTTGGGGCAGGCCTTCACTACCGCAATGGAGAACTGATCGGGCACCGGACGGCGGATCATCGCCCCCACCTGAGCATTCAGCATGCGGTCGAAGGCAACGCTTGGGGCGGGAGGAATCCAGGTGGAAAAGATGAACCTGTCCGGGCCGGAGCTGATGGATTTCTCCGTGGCAAAGACCTTATTGATCTGGTCGATTATCGGTTTCGCCAGAAGGGCAGCCGGGCCGCGGGCAGAAAGACGGATTCCTTCCCCCGTTCCATCAGCCGAGGCCTCGATCTTCAGCAGAGGCTTTTTTGCGATCTGCATCTTTGCAGTCCCCGGCAGGTCATCTCATCCACTATCTCCCGGAGCTGGAGCTTTTTCTCTTCATCTCCATTCAGGGCCTGGAGGGCGCTTTTGGCCTGGTTGCAGTGATCATCGGTGACTTTTATGCACATCTGCACCACGTTGGCGGTATCAGATCCAATGTCCGAATCAGCATCAAAACCAGCATCAGAATCGGTATCATGAGAAGCTGAACGAGAGCTTCGGCTGGCATAGATCTTGGGAAGGGTGACCGAGGTCTTCTGGGAGGACTTCCCCTGATCTAGGCCCAGGAACTCCTCCAGGTCATCGAGGACCTGATAGCCCAGGCCCAGATGCAGCCCATAGCTCTCCAGCCTGGCCACATCCTCTTCCCCTGCCCCGCTGATCAGCCCACCGATCTTGGCCGAGGCGGAGAAGAGGGAGGCCGTTTTTCTGGTGATGCACTGATAGTAATCCTCAGGCGAGCCCGCGCAGGAGAGGTCCATCAGTTCCCCCTCGGACATGTCCATGCAGGCCCGGGAGAACGCCCTTATCACCGGCTGGCTGTATCCGGATATCAGGTCGATCGACCTGGAGATGAGCCAGTCGCCCGCCAGGAGCGAAGCCTCCGGACCAAAACGCTCCAGAGCACTGGGCGAGCCCCTTCTCTCTATGCCGTGATCTAAAATATCGTCATGCACCAGGGATGCGGCATGAACCAGCTCAATGGCCAGAGCAGCGCTTATGGACTGGGCAGGAGGGGTGCCGAGAGCCTCTGCAGAGAGAATAAGAATGAGCGGCCTGACCCTCTTTCCCGGCGCGGAAAGCACATAGCTCAGTATCTCCCCCAGAGGGGAATCGGGCAGGTCCCTCACCAGTGCGGCAAGCTCTTTATTGATGAGATGGTACTCATCCCGGGCGGAGAACATCGATCCAAGTAGTCTCGGCCAGGTTATTTAGCTTTTGCTGAGGAAGACATTGAGGCGATGGATCGAATATCAATAACTATTAATAGTAATCAATCACCTTGATATTTAAGAAAATTTTGGGAGGAGGAGTAGATGCACAAAAAAATGATATTGCTTTTGCTCATCACCTGTACTGCATTTGCAGCAAATTCAATGGCCCAAGAGCCAGCAGAACTCAATAAGAATATTCTGATGAAGGAAATTTCCGCTCCAGACTCTTTAGCTGCCTCAGCCACACCAGCCAAAGTCCCTTCAGCGATTGCAGTGGTTGATACTGCTCAAGCATCAGCAGTCGCTCCCCTTGCGGGAGCAGATCTCAGACCTGCATTATGGGTGGATTGTTATACTGGAGATTTTGAAGATGTCTTGGCGAGAAGAGGTTTCCTCTTTGTAAGGAATATATATGTTTATGTATATAATAGCGGAACTAGAGCAAGCAGTGCTGCAGTAGGGAAAATTGAATTCTTCGATGTATTGACAGATAGAAATGTAGTATCTGAGTTCAATGTGGATCCAACTGAATCCAAGAAATGGGGAAATATTCGTCCAAGAAATAGTGTAGCAGGACCTTTCATCATCAAGAAGGATACAGGAATTACTGCCAGCGTCACTTTCCGCCCCACCTCTACCAGCCCATCAAAGACCAGGACGATCATAGAAAAAGAATGCAGCATTCTTATTTGATCTTCCATTAAATATTCATTTTTTTTTAAAACATAAATCAAAGTAGTCTGTTAGACTCTATTTTTGCGCACCTTCCCGCAACCACCCGGAATCCCTCCCGATCCAGCCGCTTTATGGCCTCTGGGCTCTCTGTTCCCGGCTGCATCCAGAATACCCCAAAGCCCTTCTTCTTCGCCTCCTCGGCCAGTGCGGGGACGGCAGAGGGCCGACGGAAGACATCGACGATATCGATATCTTCCGGGACGTCCTGGATGGAGGCTAAGACCTTCTCGCCCAGGATGGTCTGGCCGGCGCAGTTGGGGTTCACCAGATAGAGCTTGAAGCCGTGCCTTTTCAGGACCTCGGATACGAAGTAGCTGGGCTTGTATGGGTCAGGAGAGATGCCGACTACACAGATGGTGCGGCAGCTGGTGAGGGCATCTTTCAGGTCTTTGTCATCTCTTAGTATGGCCATGAGATCTGATATGGCCGGGATAGGATAAATAGGGTTGCCACTATCTCTCTTGGCTCTTCGCTGTATCGAGTGGGTAGCGG
>NZ_DAIK01000054.1:10000-12885 GCF_002496085.1 Methanosaeta sp. UBA458
TAGTTACGGAATAAAACCTCAGAGTCACAGAGCGCACAGAGGATCATGAAAAATTTCGAATTCCTGTGACTAGCGCACGAACCCACACCAAATAGCGAGGAGCCTCTATCTTCTTTGTGCCTATTTGTCTCTCTAGTAAAATCGGGATGCTTGGGCCTCACCACAAAGGCGCAAAGGCACAAAGAAAAACTTTCTGCAGTACATCGCCCATACAATGAGGCATTGCGTGGAGGCGGGAACACCGCCGCGCGAAACACCACCGTCCAAAGATCGATTGATAGTTACCCTCAACTCTTCTTGCAGAGCACCTTGTCCAGGAATATCAGGTTCTCCGGGGACTCGGTCAGTCGGACCCGATCTCCTTTCACATCAACTACCGCGTCCAGCCGGGTGAAGTGGACCTGAGACACCCTGACCAGGGGCTCGCATCGGGCCTGCAGGTGAGCCCGGAATCCGTCCATCATCCCTCCGTCTCCCATGTAGTCCACCAGGCGACGGAAGAGCTTGGGGAGGATCACCACATTCTCGGTAAGGGGCTCCAGGCCAGGTACAGAGAAGCCTTTTGTGGTCAGGTCGAATGGCCATACCCCCCGTTCCTCGGACCTGGCGTGGGCCATGGCCCGGGTCAGGGGAAGGCGAAGGTCGGAGAAGAGGCCGTTGTAATAGGTGGGATAGGCGAGACCCCGAGCAATGAGGCCGTAGTTGAGGCTCCGCTTCAGTATCGACTCATCTAAGATGACCTCGGAGCCGTCTCTATGTTCGATTCCGCCGGCAAAGACGAAGGCCACAGGCCGCCGGTTTGCCTCGGTGCTTCTGGCCAGGATATAGCCCTCGGTCTCGTCTTGGGCCTTGATTACCCTGCTCTGGCTCTCATCCCACACCACCTCATCGATTCCCAGATATGATAGCAGATATCGGCAGGCCGCTCTCGCCAGCTTCATGGGCTGGTGGTATCCCTGATAGTGAGTCTCTAGGGCGTCCACCCCCTCTACGCGCAGCTGGGCATGGCCGCGAGCATTCAATTCCGCCGCCGGGCCGGAGAGCTTTTTCCAGTTATCAGGATTCCTGGCTCGAAAGCGGATTGAATCGCCATCAGGGCTGTAGCCCTTGACGTGAAATGTCCCCTTTATCAAAAAGAATGCCATTCATATCATCCTAAATATCTTTTGATATACCTATTTTTAGTACTGCATAATTTTTAGGATTTATAGTTTATTATCGAGAAATAGAATATTCAAAGAGGGATCGAATTGATTTCTACGCCAGCTGTGCCCAGCCCAAAGCGCGCTCCTTCTTCGCAGCTCTGCCCTTTTCGCAAGTCTATCTGCAATAACCTTTTTCCCCAATTAGCGCCAATGCAACAAATATGTCCCCCAGCCTCGCCATCCACCGCGGCCTGAAGCGTGCAGAGATCGACCTCGCTGCCACAAACAACGAGGAGCGGATCCAGTGACATCGTAAAGGCTGCAAAGCCAGCAGGAAGATTAAATAGTTGGCATAGTATGTCATATCTAATGGCGGAGTAGTTGGTTGGCTTGTTATGATAATCCTGAGGTCGCAGAAATGATGTCAATTGCCAAGAGGCCTGCAATGGAGGACCCTGGGAACGGCAAGGAGTTTATAGAGGGCATTCTGATAATTTTTCAATTATCTGGATCCGGATCGATTAATTGAACGGTGAGTCGCAAAATTTAAATTCAGAAAGATAAAATAGATATAATAACCTGTAGTTTCCAAGTTTTTGATTTTGCATACGCAATGCAGTAAAGAGGTAAAGCACATGTTATTAAATAGCAAAATATTAGCACAAAAGAGATATTTATCGCTAGTCAATTATGTAAAAATTGAATTCAGTTTATAAAGTTGGTGGTTGAAGTGAAAAACTTGGAAAGTACAGTAATAACAAATGATTTAGAGAAGCACAATGAAGCTGACCGTGATGCTTGAACCAAGTGAGGAAGGAGGATTTACTGTGCTGTTTCCTGCCCTTCCCGGATGTATTAGCGAGGGGAGTACCCGCGAAGAGGCATTGAAAAACATTCAAGAAGCTATTGAATTGTATCTTGAACCTGTGGAAGATGACCTGGTACTGCAATCGGAAGCTGAACTTTTGGAGCTTGTGGTATGACCAAAGTTCCCAGCCTTGGATACGACCAAGTCGTGCGAGCGCTGCAGAGAGACGGTTGGATTGTAGTTAGGCAGAAAAGAAGTCATAACCGTCTCCAGAAGCACACCTCTAACGATAACGAAATTCTCAAGCTCACCGTCCCTTCACATAATCCCATTCTCCGTTCAACCCTTTCCCATATCCTAAAGCAAGCACGACTATCTGTTGATCAATTTATTGAATTGCTATAAAGGGCCAATCCGTTGCCTTATAACTGTATGTTGCGTCCGGATCGAAAGGACAAAGAAATGAGTGAAATATAAGGAGTATAGCATTAATCTCATTCCCTCGCCGATGGGGCAGGGCGATGATCACATCTTCTTTATTCAGGCCCGAAATCTGGCAGGCCCCCCGCGATTCCCGAAAAGATGGTGTGCCGCCCAGATATGGGCGGATAACTTAATCCTCGATGGGTGCTCATTCGCATTCGCGTTCTATAGACGCATTCTTGCATCATATCAAGCAATTGGTTAAAAAAGCTACTTTTCAGGTTTTTCATCCTTCTTGCATTAGCAATTTGTTTATGAGAGTTTAACTCATTGTCCACTCGGAGGTTCACTCCAGTTTTTTCCCATATTCAGGATCAGGACATCAAGAAAATTGCATCGAGCAAAATCAAACGTCATCTAAGATGCCGTTAACACTCTCTTTCCTGAGAAGAAATGCCATTCCAGGAGTTATCATGCTTGCTGGAAAAGTGGAGTGAACCCCTCCGAGT
>NZ_DAIK01000096.1:0-23746 GCF_002496085.1 Methanosaeta sp. UBA458
AACCGTAGAAGCCTGCCCCTTTAAGGGGGCGGGAGTGGTCACGTAATAAGCATAAATCTGTTCCCCGGACTCACCATTCACGAGAGTGTTGCTGAAGGCAAATCCCAGTATGGTATCCTTGGGATGAACAATGGCCTGCACAACTGCCCTATCTGCCAGGTTGGACACGCATGCCAGGGCTTGAATCAGCCGGTCTTTCGATACCGCAAATTCTGCCAATAGATTGGACTTGACCATGATAATTCTCCTCTCAATATAGTCTGCGAGCCAAATATCCACTGGAGAGGTAGTCTGGGGGATAGTAGTAGCTGCTGGGGTAGATGCTGCCAAACAAGTAAGGATAATTGTATCCAGGATACCATCCGCTTGCGTATGGATATTTCCATCCCGCCCAATAGCCTGTGCCGTTTTCTGACTTCCAGATATAGCGCAGATCTGGTATCAGGTAGCCATTGACCGCCATGCTTCCTTTCGGGCCGCCGCCCCAATTCCACAGGTCGCTATATGTGCTCTTCGCAGGTTGAGCACTTAATTGGCCAATGTTGCCCAGCCACGCCCTGCCAAAATCGCCACCCACATATGGTGCAGAGCTTGAGCCTTGTGCATAGCAGCTCCCGGCCAATGCGATTACCATTAGCGATAGCATTAGCAATGCGATCATTGATGTAGCTATTTTCATTCCAACTCTCCACTTTATAATAGTCGACAGAGCGATAAAAGGCTTTTGATGCAATATATCGAAAAAATAAAGATCAAGCGATCACTTTTGCGCTCATGATCTTGACCTCTTTTGCCGGCCGGTCCATGGCACCGGTCTGGACCTTACCGATCTTGTCCACCACATCCATCCCCTCGATCACCTTGCCGAAGGCGGGATGCTTGCCATCCAGGAAATTGTTGTCCACCAGGTTGATGAAGAACTGGCTACCCCCGGTGTTGGGCCCGGCATTAGCCATGCTTATGGTCCCCCGGGCGTTTTTGCTATTTGGGGTGAACTCGTCCTTGATGGCATAGCCCGGACCTCCCCGGCCTGTTCCGGTGGGATCCCCGCCCTGAATCATGAAGCCGTCAATGATTCGGTGAAAGATCACCCCATCATAAAAGCCCTTCTCGATCAACTTCTTGAAGTTGCCTGCGGTGATGGGCATATCGCTGTAGAGCTGAATTGTGATATCGCCCATGCTGGTAGCGAGCAGAACCCGATCTCCTGCCTCTGTACTCTCTGTTGCCATAATCAAATCATCCCCAAATTTAGACAATCGCACCGGCCCGAACGATCACAACTTCCTCCAGGGGCCGGTCGTTGCTGTCCGTCTCGACCTTACTGATCTTGTCCACCACATCCATTCCCTCGATCACCTTGCCGAAGGCGGGATGCTTGTCGTCCAAGAAATTGTTGTCCACCAGGTTGATGAAGAACTGGCTGCCCCCGGTGTTGNNGAGCACAAGGATGCCGATGGCCAAATAAGATCTAAGTCGCATCATCGAAAAATGGAGGACCTAAGAAGAAATAAGCTTTCCGGAGAGCAGAGAGTGGTGCTGAAGAACTCTGGCTGTGTCCAGATGAGCGCTATGAGTCAGGGAATATGTGCAAAGATACGTTTTAAGGCAAAGAAAAGGAATTGAGCCCCAGCCTCCTACTTTTTCATAGCCCGGCTCTCATCCACTACGATGTAGTCTTTGACCGCCACCACCGAGCTGAATGGTATCAGCACAAACTTGCCGTCCTCTCGGTACTTGCTGCGATCAAGGCCCGAGTTTGGCTTTACCACCAGGTCCACCAGCTTGCCGGTCATGACCTCGTAGATAATGTTCTCCAGATCTCCCAGGACTGTGCCATCGATGTTTACAATCTCTTTATCTCCAATGCTTCCCGCGAACACCTTTCCCATGCCCCTAAAACCCTCCTCTCCAATCCAATTGTCAAGACTTGAGCATCGATTCAAGCATCATGCACAGATTCAAGCCATCATCCTATTCCGCCAGGCTAGCGGTAGCCGGCGAGCGAAGCCGGCTCAACCTTAATTCCGCCCTTAAACCTCTCGCCGATGCGCTCATAGTAGCTGAGCATATGCTCCTCCACGCTCGGCCTCACCTTCTTCAAAGCCTCCCGGTAATGCCTCATCTCCACCCGGTCCAGCCCTTCCCGCAGAGCAAGCATAGCCGCCTCCCGGCAGAGGTTGTCTAAATCTGAGCCCACATAGCCATCGGTCAATTCCGCCAGCTCCTCCAGGCTCACATCCTCTCCTTTAGGCGTCCTGGAGGCGTGGATCTTGAGGATCTCATGCCTCCCCTGCCGGTCAGGCGGCCCCACCAGGAGCATTCGGTCGAACCTTCCCGATCTAAGCAGCGCTGGATCGAGTATATCCGGCCGGTTGGTGGCGGCGATCACCACCACATCCTTCAAGGCTTCCAGGCCGTCAAGCTCTGCTAGAAGCTGGTTTACCACCCTCTCCATCACTCTGCCCCCCTCGTCCATTCCCCTCATAGGGGCAATGGAGTCCAGCTCATCGAAGAATATGATTGCCGGCGAGACTTGCCTTGCCTTGCGGAATATCTCTCTGATCGCCTTCTCCGACTCGCCCACCCATTTGGAGAGCATCTGCGGCCCCCGGATGCTTATGAAGTTGGCGTTGGTCTCATTGGCCACCGCCTGAGCGATCATGGTCTTTCCCGTGCCCGGCGGGCCGTAGAGCAGAATTCCCTTTGGCGGCCTTATGCCCATCTTCTGGAACTTCTCCGGCTGCTTGATGGGCCACTCTATGGACTCGATCAATTCCTGCTTTAGTGCTCCCAATCCTCCCATGTCGTTCCAGTTGACCCGGGGCACCTCCACCAGAACCTCTCTCATGGCCGAGGGCTCGATCTCCTTGAGAGCCTCCTCGAAGTCCGCACCCATGACCTGCATCTGATCGATGATCTCCTGGGGTATCTCATCCTCTGAGGTGAGATCGGGCAGATAGCGGCGCAGGGCTTTCATGGCCGCCTCTTTGCACAGGGCGTTCACATCTGCCCCGACGAAACCATGCATCCGGTCCGCTAATCCCTCCAGGTTCACATCATCCGCCACGGGCATGCTGTGCATATGTATCTGCAGGATCTCGATTCTGCCCTCCCTGTCCGGAACTCCGACCTCGATCTCCCTGTCGAACCGGCCCGGCCGGCGCAGAGCGGGATCAATGGCCTCTTCCCGGTTGGTGGCTCCGATCACAACCACCTGGCCTCTCTCTTTCAGGCCATCCATCATGGCCAGGAGCTGGGCCACCACTCTTCTCTCCACCTCCCCTGTAACCTCACCCCGCTTAGGGGCAATGGAGTCGATCTCATCGATGAATATGATGGATGGAGCGGACTTTTGCGCCTCCTCGAAGATCTCCCTCAGCCTCTGCTCGCTCTCTCCATAGTATTTTGACATGATCTCCGGCCCGGCAATGGAGATGAAGTTAGCTCCACTCTCATTGGCCACTGCTTTGGCGATGAGGGTCTTTCCCGTGCCCGGCGGGCCGTAGAGCAGAACCCCCTTGGGAGGCTCAATGCCAAGCTTCTGGAAGATCTCAGGATGCTTCATGGGCAGCTCGATCATCTCTCGCACTCGCTGCACCTCTGAGCGCAGGCCGCCCACATTCTCATAGGTGATTCCCGTGGCTTTGACCGATCGGACGCTCTTGGCCGGCTTCTCCAGGAGAACGATCTCCGTCCTCTCGCAGACCACCACCACATTATCGGGATGAGTCTCTGTTACCACTAAAGGCACTGGCTCCATCCGGCCTACAAAGGGATGGCTGCCGGAGCTCATGATGGGAAGTATATCTCCCGCCACCACCGGCCGCTTGAGCGTCTGGCGGCGGATCATATCAGCTGCCTCATCCCCATAGTGCATATGCGATCCGGAAGGGGGGGCGAGGACTATCCTCTGCGCCTCGGCGAACTTGGCCTTACGGATCTTCACCTTGTCCCCGATTCCAACGCCGGCGTTCTGGCGGATGAAGCCGTCAATCCTTATATAATCCTGAGACCAATCCTGCCGGTCGGCGCGCCAGACCTTGGCTGCGGTAAGCCTCTTCCCCTCAATCTCAATGATGTCACCCGGACTGAGCCTCAGGGTTAGAAGGGCGTTGGGGTCCAGGCGGGCGATGCCCCGGGCGGAGTCGTTGGGATAGGCTTTGGCCACTTTCAGAATTATATCCTTGAATTCACGCACGGTTTAGTTTATCTATGCTTCTCGATTTAAATTTATCTGGTGTCGATGAGGATTTTTTTATTCAAACAAAGGGAAGACCCTGCCATTTCGTTGGCCAAGAGGTGATCCGGGTCATTCAAATATCGCATTTAAATAGGACCGACTGTAATTGATTATCATGGGCCAGATGGAAGAATATGAGGAGTTGATAGCTGCCGCCAGGTGTGAGATCGAGGTGGATCTTCTTCTCCTTGGGGGATCCGTAGCCAATCTCATATCGGGCGAGGTTCGCAGATCGGACGTTGCCGTACACAAGGGCAGGATCGTGGGCTTTGAATGCAGCAGCGCTCGCCAGATCATTCCCCTGGAGGACCAGATCCTGGCGCCTGGGTTCATCGACGGCCATGTACATATCGAAAGCAGCATGGTCACAGTTCCAGAGTACGCGCGAGCAGTGGTTCCACAAGGCACCACCACAGTTATCGCCGACCCGCATGAGATCGCCAACGTCTGGGGCGAGGAGGGGGTTCGCTATATTCTGCAGTCATCAAGAAATGTCCCTCTGAACGTCTTCGTCATGCTCCCCTCCTGTGTCCCAGCCACCGACATGGAGACTGCAGGGGCAGCCCTGGGCCCGGATGCCCTGGTCGGTCTCTTTGAGGAGGAGGGGGTCATAGGCCTGGCCGAGGTAATGAACTGTCCTGGCGTAATCTTCCGGGACCCGCAGATCATGAAAAAGATCCAGCTGGCAGGGGGACGGCTCAAGGACGGCCATGCACCAGGCCTTTCCGGTCCGGACCTGTCTGCCTATATCTGCGCTGGAATCCGCTCCGATCACGAGTGCACCACCCTGGCCGAGGCAGAAGAGAAGCTGTTTTCCGGGATGTTCATCATGCTGCGGGAGGGAAGTGCTGCCCGGAATCTCTCCGATCTTCTGCCGCTGGTCACGCTGAAAAACTCTCGCCAGTTTTTATTCGTCTCAGACGACCGCCACCCGGCAGATATCCTCAGGGAAGGGCATATCGACTTCATGCTGAGAAAGGCGATAAATGAGGGTCTGGACCCCATAGTTGCCCTGCAGATCTCCTCTCTCAATGCTGCCCGCTACTTCGGCCTGGCCGACCTGGGGGCAATAGCACCCGGCTATCGGGCGGACATCGCCGTCCTGGACGGTCTGGATGAGCCGCGGGTTACTCATGTCTTCAAGGACGGCAGGCTGGTGGCCAGGGATGGAGATTTCCTCGCCCCTATGAATAGACCGGTCAAGGCAATGCATAAATCGATCCATCTCGCTGCTCTCAGCCGCCGGTCGTTTGAGATTGTAGCCGAGAAGGGGCCAGCCCGAACAATTGGCATCGTCCCCGGCCAGATCATCACCAGATCTCTGCCCCTCTTTCCCCTGATCCGGGAGGGAAAAGTGGTATCGGACACCGACCAGGATATCCTCAAGCTGGCGGTGGTCGAAAGGCACAGGGCCACTGGCAATGTGGGGCTTGGTTTGGTGCAGGGCTTGGGTCTGGTGAGGGGCGCTCTGGCCACATCCGTCGCCCATGACTCCCATAACATCGTTGTGGTCGGAACCGGGGACGAGGAGATGCTGGCCGCGGTCTCAGCAGTCACGGAGATGGATGGCGGGCTGGTGGCGGTTGCCGATGGTGAAGTCCTGGCCAGCCTGCCTCTGCCCGTGGCAGGCTTGCTCTCGGAGAGTCATATGCAAGAGGTGGCAGAGGGCATAGCGGAGTGCATTGATGCCGCTCACAAGCTGGGATGCGATCTGGAGGACCCGTTCATGACCCTCTCATTTCTGTCACTGCCAGTGATCCCTGAGCTGAAGCTGACGGACAGGGGCCTGGTGGATGCAGTGGCCTTCCGGATGGTTCCTCTCTTCCTGGGAGGATCCCTGGAGGATGATTGAGGATTTGATCGCGATTTAGATAGCTCATGGAGCCCGAGATTTGGAGTGCTCGTAATGCGGAAAATGTTTTATGGAATAGGCCATAAAATGCGAACCGGTGATCGCAAATGGCAAAGATAAGAGGAAGGCCGGGAAAGACTGCGGGAAGCCCCGCCGAGGGAGTGAAGTTCGAGCAGGAGATCTATATGACTGCGGCAGAGATGGCTGACATGCTGCGGGGCCTGGCGGATGAAGTCGAGGCCCGAGGGCGGGTGGAAGCCTCTTTTGGCGATTGGACTATAGGAGTGAATCCCGCTGAGCCCCTCAAGGCGGAGATACAGTACAAGCATGATCCAGCTAATAGAGAGCTGGAGGTGCAGCTGAAGCTCAAAGAGAATCCGTGAGGATATGGTTTCGCTCCAATAGCAGGAACTCCTATAGCATCGCTGCTCTCATACCTCTGGTAGATGCCTCTCTGGCTCCGGGGCCCAGGGCGGGAATCATGCTCTACAGCTTTGCCACCCCTCAGGCGGGGGAGGTCTATCAAGAGGTCGATAGGGCCAGGGCAGCGAATCTGGATGCGGTCTTCGTCGCCGGCGGTCCCCACCCATCCGCCCTGCCGGAGGAGGTTCTGGAGCATTTCGATTTCGTGGCCATAGGAGAAGGAGAGGAGACCCTGCCCGAGCTGATTGAAGCGATAGAGATGGGCAAAGAGCCGGCAGATGTCCGGGGAATAGCCTATAGAAAAGGGGGAAAGGCGATCTATACCGAGGATAGGCCTCCTGTGGACCTGGACCTCTATCCCCCTTTTACCAGCATCCTCGCTCCCATAGAGATCTCCCGCGGCTGCCCCTGGGGCTGCACCTACTGCCAGACCCCCCGCCTTTTCGGGCGCTGCATGCGCCACCGCTCTATCCCCGTCGTTGCCAGATACGCCCGCCGCCATAAAGACATCCGCTTCACCTCTCCCAACTCCCTTGCCTATGGCTCCGACGGCAGGCGTCCGCGGCTGGAGAAGGTTAAAGCTCTGCTGGAAGGGCTGTCCGAGCAGAAGAAGCCCATCTACTTCGGCACCTTTCCCTCCGAGGTCAGGCCCGATTTCGTAACTGACGAGGCTTTGGAGCTCATAACCGGATACTGCGCCAATAAAACGATCAGCCTGGGAGGACAGTCCGGCAGCCCGGCGGTCCTGGAGAGCATTGGACGGGGTCACGGCCGGCAGGAGATAGAGTCAGCCTGCGAGCATATCCTGGATCATGGCCTCGTACCCCAGGTGGATCTGATACTCGGCCTGCCCATGGAGTCAGCAGAGGATCAGCATATGACCCTGGACCTGGCCAGATGGATTGAGGAAAAGGGAGGAAAGGTGAGAGCGCACCGGTTCATGCCCCTGCCCGGAACCCCCCTCTGGGAAAAAAAGCCTGCGCCCCTATCCAGCGATGCTGAGGCGCTCCTGGGCAGCCTGGCACAGAGAGGCCGTCTGACAGGATCCTGGGGCCGCAAGATCAAGGCGGAAAAGGATGAAACGGCATGACCTGTATCTGACCCGACCAACTCGGACCAGTGACCGGCCAGGGGAAAAGGTCGCTAGAGATAGAACTGCTTGAAAGGCTTGCGGTATTCGTCTTTTAATTCGTATTTTATTGTCATCCTCTCAGGCATTACCTGAATCTCTTTTACAGATTGTGAGAATAGGAACCAGATGAATCCTCTGTCCGGGAGCCGGTACCTGTCTGGCAGGGTGGAGGTGAACTCAGACTCTCCCAGAATATAAGTGCGCAGCATCTCGCTTCCTGAGGCGAAGAGGAAGGGGAAGCTCACATTCTCAATCTCCCTCTGGCAGGTGCCCTTAAGCCGCAGGCGGTCCGCAAGAAATTTCAAATAATCGTCCTTATTTATCACCAGTTCTCTCATCTCGCTCAATCTAAGTCACCTCTTGCTGGCACTGGCCGGGATGTGAGATAAAATTAATCGTCAGGGAGTCAGCCGACGGTCTGCTTGATATCCTCTTCATCCACCATTATCGGGTTTTCATGATAGTGAGATCTGTCCATTCTCTCACAGCTACAATTATCACGATCTTTCTGGACCGTGGCGGATTCTGTCTCTTCTCCGCCCAGCTCATTGATCTGGCATATCAATCCAGAGAATGCCTCCACCTCTCTGGCGATAACCTCCTCGGTGGTCATGTAGATGCTTCTCTCGGATTCGACTGTGAGGGCATCAGGACCTCTGAAGACCAGCCGGCGCACTCCATCACGGCGAAGAGCCCTTCTGATCTCCTGGTCATGAGCTAGAACCATTCCCGGTATTAGCACCCTCTCTTTTATGTTCCCCAGATCCAGGAAGTTGAAATCCTCCAGGGTGATCAGGTTTCCTATCTCCTTATTCACTGCTACCACATTCACATCCTCTCCTATCTCCTCGAATATGGTCGATAGGAATGGATAGGCCACAGAGCTGGTGATGATGGTGGCGCTCCTCTCGATGGCCGGCAGTCGATTCAGCTCTTTTCTATGATGGGCCAGGGCGAAAGGAGCTCCTGTCTGTGGATCCCATAGAGGCGTCCCTATGACCCTCATATCATATCGTTCATTTATTTCAGTGGCAATCCTGCGGATCTCCTCCACGGAATAGGGAACAATGCCCGGCATTAACGGCTCGTTTCCAAAGATGAGCCCTTGCTCTTTGCTGTTGGCAAATGACATGAGCATCAGGCCTTTTGCTCCCATATCGCAGAGGTCCTGGCAGGTCTTCTCCAGCTGAAAGCCATCGTTTATGCCCGGTATGAGGACGATCATGGCATATAGATCGCATCTTTCGCAAAAGGTTCTGAGGTTTGAGAGCGCAGCCTCTGGATGTTTATCATTCACGTACCTTCGCCGAAGCTCAGGGTCAGTTGAGAAGACGGAGAAGCTTATCCTTCGCAATCCGGCTTCGATCAGGGGACCGGCTTCATCCCCCTTAAAAAAGCCCTTTCCGCTGGTGTAATCCAGGTGGATGGGTACAACGCCGTTGCTGAGGGTTTGAACCAGTTTAAGCAAATCTGGATGAAAGCTGGCATCACCATTCCCTTTTATGGTTATGGAATCCGGCCGTGATAATATGCATTGCTGGGATGCTTCAAATACCAACTGATCCAGGGACTTGAAGCCTGGCTGGATCTCAACTACTGCTCTAGAACAGTAATCGCACCCCTTTTTATGGGGTGGGCAATATTTGCATCCCAGCGGCTCAACCGTTTTCACTCCTTTAAAATAACAGAAGCTGCAAAATCCCCCGCAGTTATAACCAGGCCTGCCTCCTATATCAACGACTGCATCCATGTCTTTTAATTTGCAGTTAGAGTAATTAAATCTTGCGTCAAATATTCAGATAAGTATTGAAGAACGAATATGGCAAATCATAGCGCATATTCGGTCAGCCAATTGGCCAATTACATATTATAATTAATACAGAAAATTAATCTTCAAATAACATTTATGTCTCCCTATAAGGAGCGATTATAGGGCTGAAATTCAAATAAATATTAAATTTAAATATATAATATTCTCTATCAACCATTGATTTTAGTAACATGTCTATAATTATTTTTTAAAAGATAGGGGAATTTCCCAGGTTTTAAGCAATCTTCATCCGATCTATTATGCAGGCAGCATTATCAGAAAAAATCATGTCCATTAGGCGACTTATTTTTTCATTTTTAATAATATTTTCCATAAATACAAAAAATTTGGCTAATTTTACCATTTGAGCAACTCTCTGGCACTAGAGAGCTCTGCCAGGCTCATCTGCCCGGGAGCGGTGCTCTCTCTAACATAACCATATGCCAGAGCAGAACCATACAAAGGAGCCACTGCCCGCAGGTGTCTGCCCAGATCTCCCATCGCGATCAGACATAAGGGCAAATCTGCAGCTAGCAAAAATTCTAGGAGATCCAGGTCGTCTTTCAGGCTCCTGGGCGTCACGGCGATCTTAGCAATCGCCGCACCTGCCATCTTCATCCTCTCTTTTATGGCAGCGAGCTCATCGATCCCGGGCATTCCCTGGAAGTCATGATAAGAGACTATGACCGGCCGGCTGACTTGAGAGATGAACTCTTCTCTTAACTCTGCCTGAAGCTCGATATCCACCAGATCGGCGTACTCAGAGGCCTGAACGAGCAGCTCGATCCTCTCCCTCTCTGACCCCTGGAACTTCCCTCCCTCCGCCTGGAGGCGATTGGTGGCGATGATCGCCTTTTCTGTAGCCTCTCTGATGGCTTTTATCGTCTGAATGGGCTCAGTGGCCAGATCCAGCCTCAGCTCAATCATGTCTGCATCGGATGCCGCCTTGAGGTCGTCTGCTGCCCTCTCTCCCAGGACGGCAACGATCTGCGACCTTTTCATAACGTATCTCATCTCTCCACGATGCTCTCCTCAATCTTCATGCCGAAATGGCGGGCAGCCTCCTCCAGATGGACCAGCACCTCGTCCCCGGCTTTGAGCTCCGTCACCGGCCTGGGGGTGCCATCGCTGCTCACCAGCTTTATGGTCTCAGCATTCTGCAGCAGCGTGCTTATGAGCACACCATCTGCCTCCGCCTCGATGAGGATCATGGGCCTCTTCTCGATCTTCGCCCGGCCCACGATAGCGCTCCTGGAGAGGCCATCCTTGCTCACAATGGTGACCTCGTCACCAGATTTTAGCTCCGATAGATAGCGTGTCTTCTCCCCCACCCGGATATAGGCGTGAACCGCGCCGGCGTTCACCCGGAAGGGACGCGCAGCCACATAGGGGCTGTCCTCTGACTCGCTATGGACAAGGAAAAAGCCCTTGGCCTGGGAGCCGATGAGCATTCCCTCTCCTGGGACCATCATGTTGGCGGTATCCACACAGACCCGGTCGCCCATCCCCACCGGCTTGACCGAGACCACCCTGGCTGGTATGAGGTCCAGGCGCCCTTTTTCCGATTGCTCTGCTGCCCTCATAACCCTCTTGATCTCAGAGAGGTCAGAGCTGTCCAATAGCACTCCATCTGCTCCCTGCTCCAGTGTGGCCAGGGCCAGCTTTGCCTCATCCGAACTCTTGACCCCACTGATGATCTTAACCTGGCATCCCTGCAGGCCGGCGATCATATTCTCCAGGGGGATCACCTTCCAGTCGGTGCCGATCACCAGCAGATAGTCCACATGCTTTCCCATCTCCACTGCGAATTGCTCATACTTCTTGCCGGCAATGACCACATATGCGGCCTTGTTCCCGGAGATGGTCTTGGCCAGAGCATAGTCCATGGAGCTGTTCAGGTCTTTGGGCAGAGGCACCGAACCATCGCCCTCACCGTGCCTGCCGATCACCAGAATGTCCTCCGCACCCTTCTCGGCGCCAAAGCATGCTACCTGGATATTTCCCAGCTCCCGCACCCGCTCGACGTTCTCCCGATCCACGATTACGCATTCGAATCCAGATTCAAGGGCGGTGGTTATCTGGGGTTTGATCTCCTCCCATGATCCTCTGGCCATGAGCCACTTCTCTTTCATATGCGACTCTTTGACATACCATTACAAATCTCTTTTGCAGCTGCACGCCCTTATACAAAAGGTTATACGCCTGGGATGGCAATATAGAGGAAAATGGAAAACCGTCTGATCTACTCTCCAGTTGGCATATTGATCATGCTGGGCTTCGCGTTCTTGATTGCAATAGTAGTGAGCTTTCTTTTCCTTGATCTGGCCAGGACAGCCTTCACCAAGATCGGTTTCTCCTGGAGCCAGGCCCTCTTTGTGCTTTTGGCGTCTCTGGTTGGATCCAGCATAAACATACCATTGACCAACCTAGAGTGCAGCACTCCCATGGTCCATGAACGACACATTCGGGCCTTTGGCGTATCTTATCATGTCCCTGTGGTGAAGAGCTGCAATACCCTTTTGGCCATAAATGTGGGTGGGGCCCTGATTCCCTCATTGATCTCCATGGCACTCATCTACCGGTTTCCAGAGTCCATCTATTATGCACTATCGGGCATTGTCTTGGTGGCCATCATCACCAACCGGGTGGCGAGGCCGGTTCGAGGGCTGGGGATAGTGACTCCTGCCCTGGTCCCACCCCTTTGTGCCGCCCTGGCGGCGATCCTCATGGTCTATGTGCTGGGCGCACCTCATGATCTCATCTTCTTAATTGCTTATGCGGCAGGAACCCTGGGCACTCTGCTTGGGGCGGATATTCTCAACCTGGGAAAGATCCGCGACCTTGGGGCTCCAGTGGCCAGTATCGGCGGAGCTGGAACCTTTGACGGTGTATTCCTGAGCGGTCTGATCGCTGTGCTCCTGGTGTGAGATGGATCTAAAATAGTGGAAAGAGATAGAATGACAAGAGATTATTAAAAAGATGAGAAAAGGTGGCGGAATGAAGGCAAGCGTAATAAAAAGGAGGGTAAGATCATGAGCTTCAGGGGCTTTCTGGATGATCTGGAAGGGTCAGGTTTGATGAACCACGTGCGTGACCCTGTATCGCCCGTTGAAGAGGTCACAGAGAGATCCTGGGGTAGTGGGCCGATTCTATTTGACGATGTCTCCGGCCATAAGTGCTGCCTGAATATCCTTGGGACGAGGGACCTCCTGGCCCGGGCCCTGGGCATCCCTGCTGAGGATATGGTCCGCCACCTATCCCAGATCGGATGCCAGGGTCCCGTGCGAGAGGTGGATTGGTCCAGTTTCATGGAGAATGTCTCCCAACCGGATCTCAGCAGGCTTCCCATCATGACCTACTTTCCGGGGGACGGCGGCCCTTATATCACCTCTGGAGTGGTGGTGAGCCGCTTTGAGGACAAAATCAATGCCTGCGTTCACCGCCTGATGGTCCTGGGAAAAGATCGACTGGCAGCAAGGTTGGTCCCGGGAAGGCATACCCATCAGCTCTATGAGGCCGCTCTGGCCAAGGGCAAGGAAGTTGCAGTGGCTGTGGCCATAGGAGTGGATCCGCTGGTATTGATGGCTGCCTCCACCCGCGTTCCTCCAGAGATGGAGTTTTGTTATGCTGCCGCCCTGCGAGGCTCTCATGTGGAGCTGATTGCTCTGGATAATGGGGTTCTTGTTCCCCATGCACAGATCGTTTTAGAGGGATACATCACCACTGAAAGGGCACCGGAGGGGCCGTTCGTGGACATCACCGGCACTCGGGACCTGGTCCGGCAGGAGCCGGTCATCCGGCTAACCAGGATGATGATGTGCAATGAGCCCATCTATCATGGCCTTCTGCCTGCAGGAGGTGAGCACAAGATGCTGATGGGAGTGCCCTATGAGCCGCTTATCTACCGGGAGGTCTCCAAGGTGGCAAAGGTGAAGGACGTCATGCTTACCGAGGGAGGATGTTGTTACTTCCATGCCGTGGTGCAGATTGAGAAGGAGACAGAGGAGGATGCCAGAAGAGCGATCGATGCCGCTATCAAGGCCCATCGCTCTTTGAAGCATGTGCTGGTAGTGGACTCAGATATCGATATTCACGATCCTCGAGACCTGGAGTATGCCCTGGCTACGCGCATGCGTGGTGACGAGGATATAGTTCTTTATCCCAATGTGCGCGGCAGCACTCTCGACCCCAGGAGCAATGAGGGAATGACCACCAAGGTGGGTGTGGATGCCACAGCCAGGCTGGACCGGCTCTGGAAGTTCCAGAGGTTGACCCCCGCAGGGCATGGCTGAATGGGGCATGGATATCGCCAACGAATTGGCAATGGGCACTGCATGTGGCGATGCTATTTCTTCGGACGCTGAGCCTGAAAGCTGCAATTTGCAGCTAAAGCCAAATGACCCGCTTTCCGCTCAAATCTCCAGATAGAGGCGGATGCTGTAGATCGCGGCAATGCCCAGGATTATCGCCAGGATTAAGGCCATTATCTGGAACAAGAGTTCATCCATGCTATCACGCTCATCTTTATTCCCCTAATATCCTCATTTTATGGCATCAGTCCTTGTCCGGGCAAGGCCAATGCACCGATCGGCTGGCAGGCTCATCTCCTCCAGTGGATCCATCCCCGCCTCGGTTGACCCCAGCACCTGGGCAGATTTCACCCCGGTTATTATGGCCATCAGCTTCACCCTGCCCTTGAGCTCAGGCTTGATCTTTGCCCCCCAGATGACATTCGCCCTCGGGTCAAGGTCCTGGGTTAGGCTGCTGGCGATGGAAGCTGCCTCCTTCAGGGTCATATCCGGTCCACCGTCAATGTGCAGCAGACAGGCTTTTGCACCTCTGAGCTCCACGTCCAGGAGGGGATTGTTCAGAGCGGAGCGGACGATATTCTCCGGGCTCTTCTTCATGCTCCCCTCTCCTACCAGCATAAAGCTGGCCCCGCCGGTGTTCATGATGGTGTGCACATCGGCATAATCCAGGTTGATTAGCGAGGGGGTGGTCAATGTCTCGCAGATCCCCTGGATGATCTCGCCTGTAATACCGTCGACCAGAGAGAATGCTTCCTGGAAGGGCAGGTGGGGGGCGCGCTCCAGCAGGCGATTGTTGTCCATCACAATGGAGGTGTTTGCGTAATTGCGCAGGTTCTCCAGGCCTTCCTCGGCGATGAAGATCCTCTTCCTCTCCATGTGAAATGGCGTGGTGACCATGGCCACCACCAGGGCGCCCTCTTGCCTGGCAATTCTTGCCACCACCGGCGCTGAGCCGGTGCCAGTGCCTCCACCCATGCCCGCGAGGACGAATACCAGGTCTGCGCCGCGCAAGAGGTCCTCGATGTCCGTTCTTGCGCTCTCCGCCGCCTTCCTTCCAACCTCGGGGTCTCCTCCTGCTCCCATCCCCCGGGTGAGCTTCCGGCCAATCAGCATCTTCTCATCCGCAGAGACGGTCTCCAGGTGCTGGCGGTCGGTGTTTATGGCTATGGTCTTCGCCCCCATCAGGCCCATTCTTTTGAGTCTGTTGATGGTGTTTCCGCCTGCGCCGCCACAGCCCACGATCAGTATTCTGGGGATACCGAAGTCGTCGCCTGAATTTGAAAAATCCATGGCCTCCCGTATATCAAGTTCCATCCCTATCCCTTCATTGCTTTCTCATAATCAATTAGTGCCATCTGTTAATAACAATTGCGGATAGAGATAAGAATGATCAGACGAGAAGTGGCAACCAAGATGACGGGACAGACGGCTGCCAGGGACCTGGCGGAGTTCATCGCCAAAAACTACCCTGGCAGGGTGGTGGAGGTGGGTGTGGGCCATTTTCCCCATGTTGCTCAGAGGCTGTCGGATATGGGCCTGGAAGTGATCCTTACGGATCGGGTGGAGAGGCTTCTGGCGGGCATGATGGTGGAAAAGGACGACATCTTCGCCCCCCGGAGGGAGATCTATCAGGGAGCGGGCCTCATCTACTCCATTCGCCCTCCTCTGGAGATGCAGCTTGCCATGGGGGAGCTGGCGGCTGCGGTGGGTGCGGATGTCATCGTCCGGCCCTTGCAGGATGAGATAGCGCAGCTCGCTGGATTTGGCAGGAGGCTGGTCAATTACCGGGAGGCGAGGTTTTATCTGTTCAGAGAAAACGAGTAGAATTTATAGTTTTGAACTTTTAAACCTAAGGATTTCTCATACATCCCCTCAAATCTTCTTAAATCCTCTCAAAAAAAGCTATAATCCATTATTCTCACCTTATCAAGGACCATCGTAATGCAGGGAGAGATGAGCGATGAGATTGCACTACATCCAGCACAATCCCTTTGAGGACCCGGCAAATATCGCCCTCTGGGCGGAAGATTCCGGTCATGATGTCTTCGGGACTAAAATATTTGCGGGCGAGAGGCTCCCCAAAGATGCTGATTTTGATCTGCTGCTGGTTTTAGGTGGGGAGATGAACATCTACCAGGAGGATCTTTATCCTTGGCTGGCGGAGGAGAAGAGGTTCATACGCAGGGCTATGGATAGCAAGAAGACTATTCTTGGAATCTGCCTTGGCGCCCAGCTGATCTCAGATATCCTGGGAGGAATGGTGCATAAAAATCGCTATAGGGAGATCGGCTGGCATGAGGTGAAGCTGAATCGTGCTGCCTTTAGCTCTTCTGCTTTCAAGGGGTTTCCTGATAGATTCACGGCATTTCAATGGCATGGGGATACATTTGACCTGCCTAGAGGAGCGACTGGGCTGGCATCGACTGCAGCCTGCGCTAACCAGGCCTTTGAGATCGGGCGAAATGTTGGACTGCAATTTCATCTGGAGTCGTCCAGGCAAAGCATACGAAGGCTGATAGACAACTGCGGGGACGAATTGACTCCAGGAAGGTTCGTGCAGGAGCCAGAGGATATGCTCTCTGCAGAAAAGCATCTAAAGGAGTTATACAAGCATTTAAGAATTTTTATGAAAAACATCGAATTAATGGTGGGTCAGGATTGATCCGGATTGCCATCTTTGTGCCTTACCTAAGCATTTGCTGAACTAATTTGTATAAGCCTCCCCGCTCCAGAAGATATCGTTTCCCTTGCTGTCGTCTATATCCTGGCTGTCGAAAGCCATCAGGGAAAAGATGATATTGCCTCCTCTGATCTCCGGAAGAATCTCGTATCTATCTCTGATCACCTCAAAGACATCTCCCAGCATGTCCAGACCGTGCTCAACCTCAAAGGCATTTATCTCTTCCTGGGAGATTCCATGATCTTCTGCAATCTCTGACATAAGCTCTTTTATGGCATCCAGCTCCTCTGAGGCCATCAAGTAGATTCTAAAACCGCCGATATTGTCATCGATCGGATCGATCTGAAGCCACATTTGCCATGGTTCTGTCGATATCTTCCGCTCTCTTGTTCTCAAAAGATCATCGATCAGAGCCCGGGAGAGGGGTAGCTCTCTTGCTGCTTCATGCATGATGGAGAAGAGAGGCGCATATTCAAAAGCTATATCCTCGATCATCTCCTGCCAGAGATCGTAGTTGATTTCATACATGTTCAGATGTCCTGGTGTGTATTCGATCTGGGATTCTTTGATAGCAGCAATAGCCTGAAATCCATTTCTACTTTTCTATTTGCCTTTTGCGGTGGGTGACTACTCCCCGCCGATAAAGGGTATGGCTTCTACGTTTTGATTCCGACAGATTGTAGTCCTACTCTAAGGAATCGATTATCGCGCAAAGGTTCATCAAAGCATTTTATCAGGGAATACTATTATTAAACAAAAAAATTATAATTTTAAACATATAGTGCCCTGGTTAAAATCCTAACGTCATGTTATATAAAAGTTTAATAAAATGTCATTAAAAAAATTTGCCTCTCATATACGGCATCCTTCCCATGATACTGCAATTGTCTCGCAGTTCCATAATTTAACCAATGGTTTTTTAAAGCTCTTGAACTCCTTATGGTATGAGTATGAATTGCTGCGAACATAAGATATCAGGGAGCAAGGAGAAGATCTGGCTACCCCATTACTTTGAAGGGCGGGATCGAGGACTCAAGCCCCATCCATATTGTACGGAGTGCGGTCTTGTCAAGAGCCTCTCCTCTGATAGGTTGCACAGCGTTGGCTATTTTATGAATGTCATTGCAGAGCTCGGCAAGCATCATAAAATCACCCAGGTGCAAACGAGATTAATCGCCCTGGAGATGGAAAAACAGTTGATAAGCGATGCATTCGGGATCGATCGGCACCAACAGGAGATTTTGTTTATTGAGATAACCACCCGTATCCTCAATGTCTCAGCAAGGTCGGTAACTCAGCTTCTTTAAATATAATTTCAAATCCACTTTTCCTTTAATGCCACCCATCCCACCCAAATAACGATCACCATATAGGTTATCATCCAGGCATATCCAGCTCCCAGGATGCCGTATCGATTTACCATAACATAGCTCAATCCAAGTAGCAGGATGCACCTGAGGGCATTCAGCTTCACTATGCTCTCAACCCTCATCCTCACATTCTGAATGGGGATGAATAGGGAATAACAGGCCACAGGAAAGCTAGAGAGGGCGATGATCTTCAGAAGGCCGAATCCCTCCACGTACTCTCCCCTGAGAAGTCCAAGTAGCTGGTCGCCATAGAAGAAGAGAACCAACACGGCGGGGAGCATTATCATCAGGCTTGCGCCTCCTGCGCGAAAGGCGCTCTTCTTGAGGCTATTTCCATGACTCCCCTCCACAAAGAGGGAGGTCCCAAAGGAGCTGGGGATGATAAGCACCAGAGTGCCCAGAGCGAAGGCGATATAGTATTTTGCGGCTTCAGCTTCATCGAGCAGGCTCAGCACCAGTATGGGCATCATGAGGGTAGGTGCAGCATATAGAAGGCTAGAGAGGTAGTTTAAAGAGGAGAATCGCAAGGACTTGCGTATGAACTCCCGGTCTGCCTGTGGCCTGATCCGGCATATGCTCAGCTGAATCTTCGTCAGGCTGTAGAGCGCTGCGGTCAAATACCCCAGGCCAATAGCGCCGAAGATTCCGAAGACGCCCAGGAAAGCGAGAGGCACAAGGGCTGGAATTCGAATTGCCTGCAAGAGATTCTGCAAGAAGTAATGGTCCGCTTTTCTGTCAGCAACAAAGGCGTATCCTCCCATGACAGCGATTGAGTTCAGGGCTGCTACCAGAATGAAGGCCAGAGAATGACCCGGATCCTGCCAAAAAGGCATGGAAGGGGTCAGAATCATCATCAGTAAGATGCATATTCCACCGAAGATGATGCTGGCTCCGGTGGTAACAAAAAAGCTCGTACTTATGACCTTCCCCTTATCCTCCAGGGGAAGGAAGCGGATGATGGAGGAGTCAAAGCCAAGGGTTGAGAAGAGAGCGACGAGTGCAAGAGATGATATGAGCGCTGTGGCCAGGCCCACCTGCTCTAGGGCATAAAGCCTGGCAGCGATAATCCAGAAGAAGAAGCCGCATCCTGCGCTCATGATGTTGGCGAAGGCCATGAAGAAGGATGTTCTATATAAACCATCTCCGGCCATTCCTGCGATTGCTTTGCAGCTCAGATAACGGTGCAGATTGAAGTTCATGACTGGTTTCCAGGCCATATAAGACATTGTAGGCCAGATTTATGAATTGGACGCCACTGATTCGTATCTAATCTTGTATCTGATCTTGGTTGTATAAATGCTTTCATGCAAGGGCAGTCGAAAGCCCAAGCCATATATGGTCAGACGATCATTATTACATATATCGAAAAATCAAAAAGTTATTTATATAGCAACGAGAAATAGGTATTAGAGGCTCAAGTGTGCTAATATGGCCGTTGTTGCCTTTACGGGACTGAGTCTGAAGCGGAAAAGGCCTGGTGTCTGCGGCCAGATAGGGTGCGTTCACTTGCGCTCAACTGGGAGAAAATTGATGACTGTGCAGATCGGTGTGGACCTGATTATGTTGGGAGGACGGCAAAATGAGCTCACTATCAGAGGGATCTGATATAAAAAATTTGAATGATATTGTATATCATGTTATCGTATCTATCGAAGGCGGATCGATCATTGCTAGGGATGTTGGTGGCAATGTGATCTCCAGCGGTGTGGCTGGAACTGACGACTCTCGAGTAATAACAGAGGCCATAACTTTCGTCCCCGATAATGGCAATGTCTTAATCTCCAATGGGGAGTACCTTCTCAGCGCGGACACTCAATTCTACTTGGACGAAGGGGATTTGAATCCTTTCTGGATCTGCATTCCTATATTGGGCAACAAGAATGTCCACATCTTCGGCTATGGGGCAGGCATAACCGTACTAAAATTAAAACCAAACCAATTCTCCGTCGGCCATCCTGTAGCGATGATGCTCAACCGTGCAATCTCTCTCAATCCGGGTTTTACCGCCTTTACTGTTGCCAATATGACCTTTGATGGCAACAGGGACAATCAGGAACAATGGTACAAAGATGGCGCTTCACTGATATTGACCGGCAGCCCCAGGTCCGGCGGCAATTACTACAACCTTGAGTTTAAGAACTCATATGGAACCGGCTTGTACCTGGGAAATAATGGGATGGGATCTGAATCGCATTCTTCCATAACCAATGTAGTTGCCAGAGACTGCAGCCTGGAGGGCATACTCCTTGATACCGCACAGGATACTGTTGTCTCTGATTGTGTTTTTGAACGCTGCAGAACCGGGCTAACAATCCATGGGAATAACGATTACCAAACTCGGACAAAAGACCGCATTGTGGTAAAAGACATATCGTGCATTGCCTCCCCTCTCACCATATGGTGCATAAATGATCTGCAGATGTCCAGCGTCAACATGGATTGTACTGCGAGTCCGAATGCATATGGTCTATTGATTCATAGCTCGATTGGAGTCCATATCAAGGAGTCCTTCTTCAAATCGGACCGGAATAAAGCCAGCTCTTATGGAGGGGCATCTTATATAGACGCCGACATCGATGGTCCCACGGCAGCAACCCTTGAAAATTGCGTTTTGGATGGATATTATGCATTGCATGTATTGGGATCTGCGACAGCAACTCTGCGCGGGGGCGCAGTCAATGCCTCATATGCCTGCGCCTATCTCCGGGGCATCGATCCAAGCACAGCAATGGCAACGCTGATCGGAACCGTATTCATACCTGCAAAGCATACCATAGACTGTGCTCCGGGGACGAGCATTAATATCATGTACTGCTATTCTTCCTCCATTGGATCGATGATTGTGGAGGGAACGCTCAATAATCAGGGATCGTATGGATTCGGTCTTCCAGATGTCTGAATGAGAATATTTCAAGGCTCTCGGGGTCCATGAGCCTTGGCCCTCGAGGCTTACATCCGATTCCTGTTGGGAAAAAAGGTTTTAAGCCAGGCTTCCAGGAAGATGGCCTTCCATAGATTTCGAGCGTGATTTTTGTTCTTATGTATATGCTCTTTTATCTGATGGCGCAGCTTTTTCAGATCAATGTACTCTCTGCACAGGGGTTCGCCCCTTAAAAACCAATCGCTCAAAAGCTTTTCGAAGTCCTCGGTCTTCAGCCAATATGCATCAGGGGTCTCATATCCGATCTTATCCCGTCTCTTTAATATCTCACTGGGCACGATATCGATCATCGCATCCCTGAGCAGTGCCTTAGTTCTCCCTTCTCTTATTATGAAGTCGTCAGGCAATCCCGATATGAATTCAATTATTCTATAATCAAGAAACGGAACTCGTGATTCGGTTTGATTTCCCATTGAGTTTCTGTCCTCCCATTTCAATAGCTGCTCTAGCCGGTATTTCAGATGGAACTCCAGGGATTGTCCCAAGGATCTGCAATCGGAAAAATTTTTAAAGTATTCTGTCGTGGCAACGGATCCGTTCATCATTTCTCTGGATAGCAGGGATTCGCGCAGAAAAATCTGCTCTCTTATAAATATGGGCAGCAAAAGATATAATGAAGACTGGATGCCGATCATATATTCCTTGCCCTTAATCAAATTGTAGCATTCAGAGGCGAACCTCTTTAGCCTTAAGGTTTTTAATAAGTCTACTAGATAAAAACCTAGAAAATAGTGATATCCAGCCAGAAGCTCATCTGCACCCTGACCGTCCAGCACCACAGTGACGTCATTGCCCTTGGCCAATTTCTGCACGCAATTTTGGGCATAAATGGAGGCTGAGGGAAAAGGCTCTCCAATTAATTTAATAATTTTAAACAAATCCTCTCTCAGCTTTTCCGCAGTGGGATGGACTCTGTAGTTGGCCATGCCTGTCTTCTCTGCCACAATAGATATGTATCTTGATTCATCTCTCTCATAGCCATTGTAGACCGCTGAAAATGTCTTTATCTTCATTTTTCTGTTGATCAAGCATGCTATGGAAGACGAATCGATTCCCCCGCTCAGACATGTGCCCACTGGAACATCGCTGATTAATCTGATATCCACACTATCCACCATCAAATCTCTAAATGTGGATATTGCCTCTTCGTATGTGCCTGCGAATCTTTCTTTGTATTTTATATTATACCACTCTTTTATCTCTAATTCACATCGCATGAGATCAAAGGTGGCATAGCAGCCTTTGGGAATCTTCTTTATCCCGCCAAAGAAAGTCTCGTCAGTGTGATCCGATACATTATAAAGTAAATAATCTTTTATCAACTTTTTGTTCGGTTCGATATCGATCTTGTGTTCCAGCAGGGGTGGAATCTCCGAAGAAAACAAAAAAACTTCGTTTTTTTCATCGAAATAATAATATAGCGGCTTAATTCCCATACGATCTCTCGCCAAAAAAAGTCTCTTGCTTTCAGAATCGTATACTGCAAAGGCAAACATTCCATTGAACTTTTCCAGACACCGCTCTTTCCATTGCATATAGGAATATAATATGACCTCTGTATCCGTATTGGATTTAAATGAATATCCCAGTAATTCCAGCTCCTCTCTAAGAGCCTGAAAATTATAAACCTCTCCGTTATATATTATAAAAAATTTATCTTGACGATCAGACATCGGTTGATGGCCATTTTCGGATAGGTCGATGATGGACAGGCGCAAGTGCCCTAATGAAACCTCTTCATCGACATAAATTCCTTCATCATCTGGACCCCTATGCCGCAAACTGGAGTTCATTTTTTCTATTATATATTCGTCTTTCCAGTTAAAACCATTGATTCCACACATAATCGTCCTCAGAATCCTCTAACTAAATCCAAATGGCTCTTATATTATTGCATGACTGCAATTCAGCTGATCACATGAATTTTTTATAAATTTCAAGCAGGTTCTGTCTCTGGCTGTCCCATTCATATTGCAGTGCATGGCTTTGGATTGCATCTCTATTCCATTTTATATTCAGCGCCTCGAGCATTTTATTGCATAAATCCATGCAATCATTGCACTCGCATATGAGGCCATACTCTTTTGATGTGATGATATCTGAGACCCCGCCCACATCGGTGCTAACAAAAGGTATGCCGCAGGCCAGAGCCTCAAACATCACCGTAGGGTTTCCCTCGTTCAAGCTTGGCAGTACAAATATGTCACAGGCATTTATCCACAGAGGGAGCTCCTCTCTGGGCTTCCTTCCAACGAGCTTTATGACCTCTTCGAGGCCACATTTTTTTATCTCCTTCTGCAGTTCATTTCTGAGATTTCCCTCTCCTAAGATTATACATAAAATGTCTTTTGATCTTCCTTCAAGCTCACTGATGGCATGGATGAGGTCTATGTGCCCCTTAACCTTTACCAGGCTTCCAATGGTCAGGATTATCCTTTTTTTCTCAGGCAGTCTTAACGTTCTTCTGCATGCCTGCTGATCGCGGGGATAGAAGCGTTTGCCATCATATCCTGTTGGCAAGATCTCTACCGGTGTATTTACATCTAGTTTCCTAATATAATCCGCGAGGCGGTTGCTGACGGTGATTATGCAATCAGAATCGTTCAATATGCCCCGGATTCTCTCTCTCCATTGAGGATTCTTGAATGGTAGATCATATAGGTCATATCCGTATCCTGAGATGATCAGTGGTATATGGTATCTTTCCTTTAGCCTGGCTCCCACATAGCCCGATGTCCATACGAAATGAGAATGAATAAGGTCGGGCTCCCGCTTCTTCTGGACAATCATATTTAAAATCTTTCGATAATGCTTCTCTCCTAAATGGCGGTATTGATAATCAATGGGGATAAAAAAGGTCGGAACTGTTGATACCGACACATTCTCTGGCTTGCCAGAATACTCTATTAGGGACTTTTTTGTAAAGAGGCTCAACTCGTGAATGGGCAAATAATTTGATATCTCAGTGATTGGATTATGGTATAC
>NZ_DAIK01000097.1:0-12589 GCF_002496085.1 Methanosaeta sp. UBA458
GGGTATTCATTTAAAAATAAAAAAATTTATGCCTTGGCCAGCCCCCTGGCCTCGCGGGCTATGCGAGCTGCGGCCTCCTTTCTCATCATCTCCGCAAACTCCCTCTGAGTGGAATAGATCAATGCACCCGTGGGGCATGCGGCCACACAGGCAGGAACCTCCAGGCTCTTGCAGCGGTCGCATTTAACCGCCATTCTCACCTCTTTCTTCCGGCCTACAACTCCGTAGGGGCAGATCATGGCGCACATCCAGCAGCCCATGCAGTTCTCTTCAATGCGTTCCACCACACCGCTTAGCGAGTCCTGAACCAGGGCTCCGGTGCGGCAGACGGCAACGCAGGGGGCATCCTGGCAGTGCCGACAGATCATGGGCACATTCCTGCCCTCTGCCTTCTCCACATAAAGCAGGCGAACGGGCACAGGCTTCTCCGAGATAGAAGAAATGAGGTTCTTGGAGATGGAGTGCTCAATCGCGCAGGCCATCTCGCAGGATCGGCAGCCCATGCACCTCTCCAAGCGGACGAATATCTCCTTATTCTCCTTCATCGCAATCACGCCAGGCCCAGCTTCCTGCGCTGGCTATCGATATGCTCAATCATCAGGCTGGCGGCTTTCACCGGATCGGGCTCCACGGCAAAGCATGCTCCCACCACGTCCTTTGCGCCGGAGGTTAAGAGCTCAGCCACTGCTTTGCTTCCCATGACCGGCGGAACGGTTCCGAGGACCGTGAACACCCCGGAACTGACCACATAAGCGCCGATGGATACCGCTTTCTCGCTCATCCATTCTGGAGCTGCCCCTGCTGCTGGCAGGTCGCTTATGTCCACTCCCAGAGCATTGGCCAGGGCGGCGGCAGCGACCAGAATGCGGCTGATATCCACGCATGAGCCCATGTGAAGGACCGGGGGAACTCCTAGGGCCTGGCAAACTCCCTTCAGGCCGTCGCCCGCCTTCTCTGCTGCTTCCGGCTGGAGGAGGCCAGCCTTGGCGCAGGCCTGGGCGTTGCAGCCTGTGGTGAGGACCAAGACGTTGTTCTTGATCAACTCCCGTACCATGCCGATATGTCCGAAATCCTGAGTGATCTTGGGATTGTTGCAGCCCACGACAGCTCCTATGCCCCGGATGCTGCCGCTCTTGATGGCCTCTATCAGCGGGTCTAAGCTTCCTCCTAAAGCGGAGACTATCGCCTCTACCGAGAATCCGGCCATGCATCGGGTCTTGATATCGGGGATCTGGACCCGGGAGGGATCGCGGTTGCGGAAGTTTTTGATTGCAGTGCGCACGATCTCTTTGGCCGTCTCTCCAGCGGTATCCTCATGGAACTCCATGTGGGTCGCGCCGGGGAACTTGGCTTTGGGCGAGGTGGATATGAACTTGGTGTGGAAGCAGCTGGCCAGGGGGCCCAGGGCGGGCATGATGCACTGCACATCCACCACCATCGCCTCCACCGCGCCGGTGGCCATTATCAGCTCCTGGCTGAGGAAGTTGCCCGCCATTGGCACTCCCTGGCGCATGAGCAGCTCATTGGCAGTGCAGCATATCCCGGCCAGGTTGATCCCCTTCGCTCCTTCGTTTCTTGCCAGCTCGATCATATCTGGATCGGAAGCAGCAGCAACTATCATCTCCGAGAGCAGGGGCTCGTGGCCGTGCACGATGAGGTTGACCTGATCGGGCTTTATGACCCCCATGTTGGCCTCAGAGAATAAGGGCTTAGGAGTGCCGAATATGACGTCCTGAAGCTCGGTAGCGATCATGGAGCCTCCCCAGCCGTCAGAGATGCTGGTCCTGAGGCCGTGCAGTATGAGGTTCACATAGTCGTTGTCCACGCCGATGTGGGTTCGGTGCATGCATTCCACGATCTCTCTATCCACGCCCCGGGGGTCGATTCCCAGCTTCTTCCACAGCTCGAGCCTCTGGGGAGGGACCCGGCGGGTGAACTGGATGGGGCCGTCCTGCTTGCCGAACTCATTCATTATTGCTGTGGCGAGAAGGGCAGGGCTGTCCACCCTGTATTCCTTCATCAGCCGGTCGAGCTTCTCTGGGTCTTTGATGCCGTAGGAGGGGGCTTTGCCCTCCACGATGAGCTGGAAGGCATGGGCTACATCCCTCCCGTGGTCGGAGTGAGCTGCTGCCCCGGCGGCAATGCTTCTCAGGAGGTTTCGCGCCACTATTATGTCTGCTGTGGCCCCACAAACGCCCCTGCTTGCTCCCTCCCCAAATGGGTCAATTCGGCATGGTCCCATGTTACAGTTTCTGCAGCATATGCCCAGCTCGCCAAAACCGCATTGAGGCTGCTGTTTTTCCAGTCTATCCCAGGCGGTCTCCAGGCCGGACTTCTCACAAGCCCGTAGCATCTCCTGGCAGGCAGGGTCCATTGATTTGCTGCGAACATCGTTTGTCATACAATCCCTCTATAGTGAGCACAAATAGCGAGGAAATTGCTATTTTACTATTTAATGATGGTGATTTGATTAAAGAGAATTCGCTGAATATTGGATCTGAGAACTGGAAGCTCGTTTTTTATGATTCAGACCATTATCACATCCTTCTCCACATATGGCCGGATGCGTGGGTGCAGCCCCTTGACGGTGACAAGATCCGCCTTTCTTCCGAAGAGATCTTCCAGGCAAAAGGAAAGGTTCATGAAGTTGCGGAAGGCAGGCTTTTCAAACTCCACCAAAATATCAATGTCACTTGGACTCTTTCTCCTCTCCCCGTGAAAAGGAGCCGTAAATGCCTATCCGCTTCACGGCAAATCAGGACTTGATATCCTGAATATGACCTTTAAGAATATCCATTGCTTGCATCTTCAACCCAGCTTATAGATTTGACCTTTGACACTAAAAATCGCATCATTCCTTCCTTGAATCCATATACAGATCCAGGAACTCCTCCAGGCTCATCTCCAGATCTTCTCGTATTATTTTACGCAAAAGTCCCTTGGGTATCTCCCTATTGCTATGAATCGGGACTGTAGTTAACCGACCATCTTCTGAACGGAGTCGGACATGGGAGCCCTTTGTTCGGATGACGATGAATCCAAGAGCCTTCAGGAACCTCAAAAGATCCTGGGAATCAATCGCAGGTAGCTTTTGCATTATGAACGACTTCCAGCTCTCTGAAACCGACAAATGTATTGAAGCTGCCTATCTCGGTCTCTTCCAGACACATATCGACAACCTCGGAAATGTTCTTCATGGCTTCATCTATGGTCTCCCCCCAGGAGTGACATCCCTTAAAGAGCGGGCAGCTAACTATGTATAAGCCGTTTTCATCGATCTCGACTAGGATTGGCAAGTGCAGCTTTTCCATGAATGATCTTTTGTTCTTCTGAGCTTCAAGCTTAAAGATATTTCCTAATAGACTGAGAGGTTCTTGGAGAGAGTTCTTTAACATCTGATGTTGAGAGGAGATCATAAGAAATCTTCGTCCCCTTGCTAATCTTTCATCATTCCCTGGCTGGATTGACTTGTGTCTGACTAATTCGCAGGCCTGACCCATTGCTTTCTATTGCTGCCACTCCGCCAGCTACTGACGCACCCGCCCCGCGTAGAGGCTCTCGATCTGCTCGTAGATAGCCAGCGCTTCTTTCGCCAGCCCCACCGCATCGGATCGTTTGCCGAGGCTGTCTTGCGCCAGGCTCATATTCCAGTGGGTGTTTGCTTCGCCCCTCCTGTATCCGATCTCCCTGCTGATCTTCAGGGCCTGCTCATAGTGCTCGATGGCTTTTCGCGGCTCGCCCAGGCGGGCGTAGGCCAGGCCCAGAAGATTCAGAAACGAAGCTTCGTCATACCGCGCTTCATCGGAACGAGATGCCTCCAGTCCCGCCTTAACCACGGCAACCCTTTCCGTCCCATGCCCTTGCAGGTCCAGATATTCCTCAATAGCCCAGGTAATGGTGCGTGCAGCTTCCCACAATCCGGCCCTATTACAAGCTGACCGCACTGCCAGGATGTGATCTCTTTGGGAGTCCAGGAGAGCATAGCGCGTCTGTCCTCGCTGCATCTGCTCACGGATGAAATCCTCATAGTACTCCGCCAGCCTGGTCAGTGCACTGTCTGGCGAAGTCAGCCAGGCCCTGGCATAGGTATGAGCCAATGCATGAGTTATCTGGTAGCGAGTATCAGGGCGGATCAGGAGACCGAAATCGACCAGCTCCCCCAGGCTGCGATTCGCATCATCAGCAGATATCTCCAGAGCGATATCCATGATTTCGGCCTCGAAAGGTTGCAAGGCCAGAATTCCCGTTACCCCCAGACAGGCTCGAGCTGGATCGCTCACCTGCTTGAGGCTGTGCTCCATCAAGAGAGGGATGCTCCGATGCTCTCGCTCTCCCTGATGCAGAGCTTCCAGAGGCGTCTTCTCCAGCCAGGTAAGATACTCGCAACCAAGCTGCCGCTTGTGAGCCATGTAGCGGCCCGCCAGGAAGACGGCCAGGGGCAGACCGCCCAGAATGCCACAATGCTCTGGCAGATCTTCTCATCGGAAGCCATCGTGCCGGCCCAGGATTGCAGGAGTTGCACCGCCTCAGCCAGGGGTAACGGAGGCATGTCGCAGAAGTCGGCAGGTGCATCGCTGTGCCTCCGGGTGGTTATGAGCACCCCGCAGCCTCCTGTGATGGACAGGATTTCTGTCAGGTCGTCGGCAGCCTCAGTTCCATCCAGTACTATCAGAGCCTGGCGGCTGCTCAAAGCCATTCGGGCGGCATCTAAGGCTCCTGTACGCGGATCAACTCCGTAAGCCCTGGCAATGGCCTCCAGGGCTAAAGCTGCCTAAGGCTTGTGGTAGAAGGTATGAAAGATGATGCCATCCGGAAACTGCTCCGGCGGATCGTTGCCTGGTGAGAGCTGTCAGATCGCTTCTGCGACAAGAGCAGTCTTTCCCATGCCTCCAGGGCCGCAGATGGTGACTGCCTGCCGGGCTGGAGACCATTTAAAAGTTTTGCCAGCTCCTTCTCCCGGCCTTGCCATAGCTGACTTCCATATCTTTTCCCTTTCAAACGCCCAGCGCCAGCCGCAGGGTGTTTCTCACCGCCGGTGCCAGGCCCAGGGTGATCAGGGCCAGCTTGGTGAGGTTTCTCAGGGATCGGTCATCGATGGCCTTATCGATCATAAAAAGGGCGGGCAGGAGCACGATCAACTTCAGTGGGTACATGACCACCGCTGTTCCTGCCAGATCGATGAGGAACGTGGGGACGACATGCTTTTCGTAGTAGCCAAACCAGTCCACTCCCAGGTAGGTGGAGCTGGCATCGAGCATATGGGCATAGACGATCATGAGGTTAAACCTGTCATCCAAAAAGGATAGGCTAGGTATGGCGCGGCGAGAGAGGAGCAGGCCTCCAGTCAGGGCGGAGCCCAGGGCGAATACTGCCCCAATGACCCAGCCGTTCTCCAGGCCCACCCCGCCGAGCAGTATGAGATTGAAAAGGGTCCAGGCAAGGCCTATGGCGGCGTAGCCGTGATGGAATTGGTCCCCCAGAATCCTTCTGGTGAGGGTCAGAGATCCGGCAGTGACCAGGAAGACCAGGAAGAATATGAGGGGAGTGATTAATAGATAGCTCCAGGGCGGTTGCACGATCTCCGCGTCCTCGATCACCCTCAAGCTCGAGCCCGCCAGGATGTAGGGCAGGGTAGATAAGACCAGCCGCTCATCGATCGCCAGACGATAGTGGCGAAAGAGCTTCACCAGTCCCAGTATCGCCAGGCCCAGCACCACCGCCCAGGTGATCGTGTCCACTGGGTTGTAGCTCGTATCATAAATGATGGGGTGGATGTAGTACCTATATATCCAGTCTGCTAAATCGATCACACCAGGTCATTGCACTCTCACAGTATTTCAGTCGATCGAAATATGGCGTGCAAAAAGTATTTATATTGCAGAACGACAAGCATGCTTGTCCATTTTCCGATTTTAGCTGAGGTAATTAAATGGTCGAGGTGTTCAAAGGTACAACTACGGTAGGTGTACTCTGTGATGGAGGTGTAGTCCTTGCATCGGAGAGCCGTGCTACCATGGGCAGCTTCATAGCCAGCAGCCAGGCCAAGAAGATCTATCAGATCGACGACCTGGTGGGTATGACCACTGCCGGAGGTGTAGGTGATGCCCAGTCTCTTGTCCGGATGGTTCAGGTGGAGGCCAGGCTCTATAAGATGCAAAGGGGCGAAGGATTGACGGTCAAGGCCGTCACAACCATGCTCGCCAATATTCTCTCATCCAGGCGCTACTATCCTTTTATGGTTCAGCTCATCATGGGCGGTGTGGACAGATACGGCCCCAGGATTTACTCTTTGGATGCCCTGGGAGGTCAGATCGAGGAGCGAAGGATTGTCGCTACTGGCTCCGGTTCTCCGGTCGCTTATGGCGTATTGGAGGCCATGTACAAGCCGGGTATCAGCGTCGAGGATGGAACTGTTCTGGCGGCTAGGGCAATTCATAACGCTTTGAAGCGAGATTCCGCTTCTGGTGATAAGATCGAGCTCGTTAGGATTACAGATAAATATGAGGAGGTAGGCGAGCCGGAGTATTCGGAGATTATGAATCTCATTTAATCTTTTTTGGATGTGTAATATTGTCGGTAGAAGAAGTACTTTTTGAGCTCAAACGCAAGGTTCAGAGCAAACTGCCCCCGGACATCAACGTCACGGGGCTGGAGTTCGAGGGTCCGGAGCTGGTCATCTACACCGATGACCCCAAGAAGGTGGCTGATGACGGCGAGATCATAAGGAACCTCGCCAAAGAGCTTCGCAAAAGAGTGGTGGTCCGGCCGGACCTGAAGGTATTGGCAGATCCTGAATCTGCCATAATAAAGATCCAGGAGGTCGTGCCCAAAGAGGCAGTCCTCACCAACTACCACTTCGACGGCGAGACCGGTGAGGTGCAGATCGAGGCGGAGAAGCCCGGGCTAGTGATCGGCCGCCATGGTGCCACCCTGCGGGAGATCACAAAGCTGATCGGCTGGACGCCGAAGGTGGTCAGAACCCCGCCGGTTAGATCTTCGACCATCGCTAATATCAAGGATTACCTGCGCAGCGTGCAGAGCGAGAGAAAAAACATCCTGCGCACAGTGGGCAGGAAGATCCACCGTGATATTGCTTCCAAGGACCAGTGGGTCAGAATAACCACCTTAGGCGGCTGTCGGGAGGTGGGCAGAAGCTGTATGCTCCTCTCCACTCCAGAGTCCCGTATTATCATCGACTGCGGAATAAATGTGGGATCGGATGACTCAGCCACCCCATACCTCTATGTACCTGAGGTCTATCCCTTGAACCAGATCGATGCGGTGGTCCTGACCCATGCTCACCTGGACCATGCAGGCCTTGTTCCCATGCTCTATAAGTACGGCTATGAGGGCCCCATCTACTGCACTCCACCTACCAGGGATCTTTTCGTTCTATTGCAGCTGGATTACATCGAGATCGCGGGCAGGGAGGGGAACCGTCTTCCCTATGACTCAGGAATGATTCGCGAGGCGCTTAAGCATACCATCACCCTCAACTATGGAGACGTTACCGACATTGCTCCCGATACCAAGCTGACTATGCACAACGCCGGGCACATCCTGGGCTCGTCCATCGCCCATTTCCATATCGGTGACGGCCTATATAATGTGGCCTTTACTGGAGACTATAAGTTCGAGAGAACCAGGCTCTTCGATCCGGCGGTCTGCAACTTCCCCCGCCTGGAGACCCTGGTGACCGAGGCCACCTACGGGGGGACGAACAGCATCCAACCCTCTCGCAAGGAGGCGGAGGTCAATCTGATCAAAGTGGTAAAGGAGACCATCAACCGGGGCGGCAAGGTTGTAATCCCCGCTTTCTCTGTTGGCCGCAGCCAGGAGGTGATGGTGGTCTTAGAGGAGGCGATCAGAAAGAAGGTGATCGATGAGGTGCCGGTCTGCCTGGACGGCATGATCTACGAGGCCACCGCCATTCATACTACATACCCGGAGTACCTCAATAACGATCTTCGGGATCTTATATTCCATAAAGGAATCAATCCATTCCTAGCGGAGTGCTTTGTCCAGGTGGAGTCTCCCAAGCAGAGGACGGAGATAGTCGAAGGGCCGCCTTGCGTTATACTGGCGACGAGCGGCATGCTCAATGGCGGACCGGTGATCGAGTATCTCAAGCGCCTGGGGCCGGATGAGAAGAATACCCTAGTCATCGTCGGCTATCAGGCAGAGGGAACCCTTGGAAGACGGATTCAGAAGGGATGGAAAGAGGTCCCGCTATCAGTCGACGGAAAGACCCAGACGGTGAAGATCAACCTGGAGGTTACAACAGTCGATGGCTTCTCCGGTCACTCCGATCGCCAGCAGCTCATGGAGTACCTGAGGCGCATATATCCCAAGCCCGGCCGGGTTCTAACCAACCATGGCGAGGAGGGCAACTGTCTGGATCTGGCCAGCTCCATCTACAAGAGATACCGGATTCCCACCATGGCTCCCATGAACCTGGAAACCATCAGGCTGATCTGATCTTCAAAAGCTTTATCAAAGAAAAGGCATAATGTCAATCCTAGTTATTACCGTGAGGTTCTTGTGACTGGAAAAAGGACGCGGATCATCAATGATCCATCAGATCTGGTTCCATTATTGCAGGCCTTCGGCTCAGCCGTTCATAAGAAGATATTCGATGAGCTAAGCCGGGAATGGCGAACTGAGCGGGAGCTAGCTGGCCTTTTCGGCGATGACGCTGGCGTCCACAGAAGCGTAGCCCTTCTGCGCAAGAGTGGCCTGATAGAGACGAAGTGGAGGGTGCCTGAGCCCGGGGAGAGCCCGGAGAAAGAGTATCATTCCACCTACTCTCGCATCCAGGCCAACTTCCAAGCCACCATGGAGGATCTGAGCGAGCTGATCAGCCTTACTTTTATGTCCGATGAGGAGCTGAGGGAGGTAACTGAGACGCTGCAGAAGATGGTTAATGGAGGCAACAACTCGCTTTCTAATCTTTCCCGGGAGCTGGGACTCAGTCAGGTATTCATTCGTGGCGTGGCCAAGAGGGCAGAAGGACTGGCGGTGCGAGGACAGCGGATAGAGCCTTATGAAGAGGATTTCTGATGGCCAATGTATTGCAGAGCAAGAGGGAAAGCTCTCGTTTTCAGATTCTGGTTGAGATTGCTGCCCATCAGCCCAACCTCCGCCAAAAGGAGGTGGCAAGCAAGCTTGGTGTCACCCCTCAGGCGATCTCCGAGTACATTAAAGAGCTGGTGGTAGACGGCCTGGTAACTACAGACGGCCGCATGCGCTACAGCATCACCAAAGAGGGCGTTGAGTGGCTGCTGGAGAGCGCTGCTGAGCTGAAGCGATATGCTCGGGTGGTGATGGAGGAGATCATCAGCCATGTGTCCGTCTGGACGGCGATAGCTGAATCCGATTTGGTCGAGGGAGAGAGGGTCTCCTTGGAGATGAGAGGCGGCCTTTTGTATGCCAACAAAAAAGAAAATATCGAGGCCAGCGGGATTGTCATTGCCAGTGCCAGCGAAGGGGAGGATGTGGGCATCTCAGACTTGCGGGGATTGATAAGCCTGGAGGAGGGGAGGATAACCCTATGCAAGGTTCCGCGAGTGCAAGCAGGCGGATCGAGAGGGGTTGACCTGGAGGTTTTGAAAGGCCTGCTCTCAGAGGAGAGGATGGTGGGGTGCCTGGGAATTGAGGCCCTGGTGGCTCTGAAGAAGGCCGGCAGGAAGCCGGATGTGCTCTTCGGTGCCAAGGAGTTCGCGGTGGAGGCGGCATACCATGGAGTCAGCTCTCTGGTGGTGAGCGTGGACGAGCAGATCCCCGGCCTTTTAACCCGCCTGGAGTCCGAGGGCCTGAAGTACGAGCTCATAGATCTCACTCTTGGCTGAATCGAACTCGCAGATTCAAAGATGACTTTTCAGGTTCTTGCTCAGGCGGACAGGTCTCGCATACAGTTATTGCCCCAGAGCGGGGACAAGGTTCTCTTCGAGGGCCATTTGCGCTTGAAGGACATGCCCCAGGGGCCAAGGGTCTTCAAGTTCCTGGTCAAGAAGGAGAATGAGGCCGAGAGGTACCTTCCTCCGGAGGATGCAATGAGGCTGCTTCGCAAAGCCGGGGCCATCTATCTTGTCAGGGGGGACTCGGCTCTGGAAAAAAGGTTCATGGAGCTATTGGAGGCCTACCAGCTGCAGTACCGCTTCGTCCAGGTCTGCGGCCATTGTCTGGGGCAGAAGAGGGTGACCTATGTGGGGCGAGATGCCATAACCTACAAGGGCGCCCGCATCTGCGAGAACTGTGCAGCAGCAGAGCTTCTCCGAGAGGCTGATTTTCATCATCTGAGCCGTCCTGCCAAGTCCCATCTGGCCAGGATCCTGAAGAAGAGGCGATCTTTGGATGATGTCATCGGCCTGCTATCTTTGCAGAGGCTTGAGCCTGAGCTAACCCGGTTTGATTTCATTCCCGCCAGCCATGAGGAAACTGGTCTGCCCCTGGATTCAATCGACCTGCCTGGACCCCTTAAGGAGCTGTTGCGTCGCAGGCTGACAAGACTCCTGCCCGTCCAGTCCAGGGCGATCTCCGCCGGTCTCCTGGAAGGAAAAAGTCAGCTGGTTGTATCAGCTACAGCTACTGGTAAGAGCCTGATCGGAGAGATGGCGGGGATAGGGAACCTTTTGCAGGGAAAGGGCAAGCTACTGTTTCTGGTGCCTCTGGTGGCCCTGGCCAACCAGAAGTACGATCAGCTCTCCGCTTATAATGAACTGGGCTTTCAGACATCCATTCGGGTGGGAACAAGTCGCATCCGTCTGGGAAAGAAGAGGAAGATCGTCCAGAGCCTTAATGCTGACATAATATCCGGCACCTACGAGGGCATAGATCAGGTGATCCGCACCAAAAAGAGCCTGGGGCGGGTGGGAACGGTGGTGATCGATGAGGTTCATATGCTGGAAGATGCTGAACGCGGCCATCGTCTGGCTGGGATGATCGCCCGCCTGAGAAATGCTGCCCCAGAGGCGCAGTTCATCTTCCTCTCCGCCACAGTAGGAAATCCGGGGGCCCTGGCCAAGCAGTTGAATGCAGCTTTAGTGGAGTACGAGGTGCGGCCGGTGCCCATTGAGCGCCATCTCATCTTCTCCTCGGGAAAAGAGAAGCGAACGCTCTTGCGCCAGTTGGTCGCCCAGGCGGAGAAGCTGACATCGTCTACCGGCTACCGTGGCCAGACCATAATCTTCACCAACTCTCGCAAAAATTGCTATAACCTCGCTCAGGCGATCCCCGGGGCGGCAGCTTATCATGCCGGCCTGCAGTATCCAGAGAGGAAGAGAATCGAGGAGCTATTTGGCCAGGGAAAGATCAGCACTGTGGTGACGACCGCAGCTTTGGCCGCCGGGGTAGACTTTCCCGCCTCCCAGGTAGTCTTCGAGTCCCTGGCCATGGGCATCAACTGGCTGAATGTGCACGAGTTCAACCAGATGCTGGGAAGGGCAGGCAGGCCGGGCTATCATGACCTGGGATTGGTCTACATCTTGGCCGAGCCAGGCCGACGGTTCTCCTCTGGTCGGGGGGAGTCAGAGGATGAGATGGCACTTGCCCTTCTGCATGGCGCTATGGAGGATGTGGCCCCGGAGTTCTCGGATGAGCAGCAGCAAGAGGAGGTCTTGGCCAATGCGGTCGCCTCCAGATCCCGTCAGGAGCTGGAGAAGCTGCATGATCTAACCCTGGGTCTGGATGATCTGGATAGCGCCCTGAATTCTCTCGAGAGGGCAGGTTTGGTCAAAGGCTTTGAGCCCACCCGCCTCGGAGCGGCAGCAGCAGCCCATTTTCTCACCCCAGATCAGACAAATCTCATCGCCAAGAGGATTGGTAAAGGAAGATCCGCTTTGGAAGTGGCAGTTGAACTGGAGGGTTTTGAGGCTATTTATCTGAAGTTCGCCGAGCATATATCCACCAAGCTGCATATGCAGGTCTCCCAGAGGGCTCTGCATGGCTCATTTTTGGATCTATTGAGCAGCTCCGACCTGAACCAGCTGGAGAGGAAGATTCAGAGATACTGCCTGGACTTCGTCCGCGACTTTCTCCGCTGCACCTGCAAGGAGTCTCCCTACTGCGGCTGCGTCCAAAAAAGCATATCATTGTCCATTCTCGATCTGAGGGCGGAAGGCAAGAGCCCGGAAGAGATCATCGATTACTTCAGCGATAGATATGGAATGTATGCCTACCAGGGCGATCTGATCAACTATTTAGACCAGATGGTACGCTATCTGGAGGCCATAGGATCTGTGGCCAGAGTGCTGGGAAAGCCAGAATTAGCGAAGGAGGCGGAGGAGTGGAAGAAAAAGATCGAGGGGGAGTGATCTGATCGCCAAACCGAAGCCTCAGGGATGAGAAAAAAGGTCCTCTTCGACATTTGAAATATATTGCAGGATTTAAATGATGCCTTTTGACTTGAGGGCCACCTTCATTTCTGCTACTTCGCTTTCCAGCTTATCGAACCTCTGGTCCATGCGGCCCTTTATCTCTTTCCTGGATTGCCTCACCTCTTCGATGAGAGTCTCCTGGCCGGATAGCGTATCCTTTTGCAGATCGATCATGACATCCATCTTGCCGCTCAAATTATCATTCATTTGATCGA
>NZ_DAIK01000097.1:12676-16306 GCF_002496085.1 Methanosaeta sp. UBA458
ATCATTCATTTGATCGATCTTACCGCCAATATTTTGATTCATATTATTCACGGCGACGATCAGATTTTTGAGATGGTCTGCTGCCGTATCCAGCCGAGAATCCGTCTCTCCTCTATCCACCAGCTTATAGAACCGATTGACGTCGTCCCTTGGGGTGGAATACTCCTTCTCTATGCTGGATACATCAATCAGGGTATTCTTGATGCAGATGGCCTCTTCAAACCACTTCAGCTTATCCTCATCCCCTTCGGCTATGATCTTGACCCGGCCATCATCCAGGTTCTCAACCGTCCCCTTCAATCCCAGCACCCGGGCTATATCCGTGACCCTGGCACGGTATCCCCTCTGATGCACGTTGCCCGAGACATAGGCAGTAAGCCTCTTCATCAATATGAGGATTTTATGCTCTTTGTATATGATTATATCGTCTTGCCTGAAAAATCAATGCAAAGTGATGGATGAAGGGCATGGCCGAGGGTTCGGACCCGGAGCGTTCTCGGGGCGCTAAGATGATATAAATAAAGTGCAAACAAAGCCATGGGAGCCTGCTTGTATTAATACATCCGGGCATCATAAACATGAGGAGAATACATGAAGATATCAGCGTTAATACCGATTGGCATGGTCTTTATAATGATTATAGCAGCCCTGACCATCAGCGCATCAGCTGGGTGCTCAACTTGTTCTAAGGAAGGGGACTGGACCCTAAGCGCAACCAGCTTCCTGGAGGGTATTCCCATTAATGAAACCCAACAGGATTATGGACCAAAGGCAACGCGCATGACCACTTCTCAGTTTGAGAAAGAATCCGGGGCAGAGAAGGAGAACCCAGAAGGCACAGCAATTGCCGCTCCCGCTCAGATTGAACCCACTGCTAACACGGGTTCCGGGCCAGCTATATTCCTGGTGAGCATCAATGCCGATCCGATAAATGTGACAGCAGGCAGCACCGTCAATATCACTGCTTTGCTTGCCGCCGCTGGTGATGGACTGACTACAAGCGACAATAATAGCACTTCTGACAGCCAGAGCAGAATCACCGCCAGCGCCACTATAATTAATTCTACAGGCATCAATTCGGGAAATGCGGTCTTGATCAAGGGCTCTGGGAATGAGTATACCGGCATTTGGAATGCCAATGTCCCTCCAGGCAAATACAGCGTCAACGTGTCTGCCGCATCATTGCAGGGAAGTGAGACCTTCAATGGTGTTCTGCAGATAAATGTGCTCGAATAGGGCCTTGAGGCCATGCGGGTGGCAGGCCCATTAAAGAAGCTCGGATAACATCCGCCTTCGAGGCAGATCGGTCTCCATAAGACGAAACTTGGGACGGAGCCTTCCCCTGAATTTGCTCCAGGTGAAGAGGAGGATGGTGTTGGCGCTATCCGTCTCCATTTGTTTATTTTTCAGGCTCTCCAGATCCTCTTTCTCCTCTGCTGTCAGGTCGATATCGAACTCTCTGCCGGTCTTCCAGTTGAAAAGTCGGGCCAGAAATATAGTTCGAATGTGCTCCTGTCTACCTCTGGAGAGCTCCTCTTCGGCAAACAGATCTGCAGCATACTCCACCGGGCTTTTTATCCTCTGGCACTTCTCATCCGGCTGGCATAGCTCAAGATCCTCAATGCCCAGGTCGGGATAGCCCTTGCTCTGCCGCTGCATAGTCTCGCACTTTGGGCAGTTCATATTCCCAAACCATTTCCTGTAGATCCTCTCCTCTGTAGATATAGCACCCCGCCAGAGGGATCCTGCCTCCTTTTCGTTCCAACCGCATTGGCCCAGGAATGAGGCCAGGATCGCTCCTCTCCTGTGCATTCCCTTTTCGCCTCCAGGCCCTCTAATTATATTCTTTATGCAAGGAGGGAATTCGCTGGCTGAAATTGCATTTAAAGAGATCCAGATCGTCTCCTCATGCTCTTCTATTGCCAGCACTGATATGGGAATCTCCTCCTCGACCTTGGCAGAAGGATGTGATCTGGGTGGTGGTGGCATTTTCTGCTCAATCTCTTCTCATTCTCGCTTGTGGCCTCCCTCGAAGTAATCGTGGGTATCCTTATCCGGCCGGGCCTCCTGAGGTGCGGGGACCAGACCCTTTTCCACCTCATAGCTCATCCTCTTCTTGAGAATGCACCCTCCTTTGCGCAGCCCTCCTAACGGATTTTTGGGAGTGCCCATGGAGTTCATGCATCGAGCCATCACCGCTGCTCCTCTGGCCAGGCCATCGTCCACGAAGACCACATTTCTGTCCGTATGATCATACAGCCCGAGCTTATCTATCTCCTCTAAGATCAGGCGGGGCTTGTTGCCTGTGATACCCGCCCTACCGGTCACACCAATGGCGGTCTTGCCGGTGACTATGCCCTCCTCGACCCCAACCTGGACCAGCCTGCGGGCCACCCGGGCCATGGCCAGATCCAGAGCGCCAAAGAGTACCTTCAGATCTCGGCTTTTGGCGCTATTGATATCCGCGCCGATTCCGGAGAGCTTCTCCAGGTCGCTGCCGTTTACCCCCACGTCACAGCCGATGAGGACCACATTGTTCTTGGCCGCTGCATCTGGATTCACCGGAACGAGGCCGTATTTTTTGCGGTTTAATGGAACCTTTTCGATGATCACCAGCTCGTCAATCCGGTCGGCATAGGCCTGGGCCTCCTTTCCATAGTCGGGCTTCAGGCCAGCGTCGAATATGTCCAGGGTCGCCCCTATCTTCCTGTCCACCAGCCCTGTGCCCTGGACCACGGCATCAGGTATGGCACCAGCGAGGCCCAGTAGGTTGCCAATGGTATGGGCATAGGGCAGCTCTTCGCTCGTCACCCTTCCGTCCAGGGTGGTGCCGAAGTCCATAGAGAGGCAGGGGTTTCGAAAGTCCACATCTGTCCAGCGGCTGCCCTCCTTGATTCCGGCGGTGGCAAGCTCTCCTTCCATCTCGTTGGCCACCACCTCTACTCCGGTGGACCCCTGGGGCGGGAAGCAGGAGGCCACCGCTCCCATGAAGATGACCTTCTCGATCATGGTATATCTCTTGAACTTCTCCAGGATGTTGTGTATGCTCATCGCCGGGGTCATGAGCCGGGGAGGGACGCCGGCATCGAGGCAGCCCTGGGCCAGGGCTTGAATGAATATTCCTACCTGCTCGGGAGAGTCCAGCTCGGCCACTACACCGGTTGAGCGCACCACGAAGTTCAGATCGGTCTTGATGTCCAGCCGAGCTCTATCGTGGCTCTCGATCAGGGTGTTTTTCACCAGCTCGGCAACGGACTCCTTGGTGAGGGGCGTGCCATTGATGGTATGGGCAAAGATCTCTTCTCCTGGTTTTGGTGGCCTCACATCTCTGGTCATCTTTACCGTCTTGTTCACGATGTAGGTCTTGCCGGTATTCAGATCGGTAGCAGTGAGTATGCTCTTAGTGGTGGTATTGCCCACCTCCACCGAGGCCACGATGTAGAAGGGCTTGCTCCTCAGATCCAGGTAGTTGAACGGCGGGCTTTCCGCTATGCGTGGTTTCATTTTCGGCTTGAAGAGGCGACCGAGGTTCATGGCAGAAAAGAGAGCGCTGGAGACATTAAAGCTTTGGGTTGAGGGATCAAAATCCCAGATGCGCTAAAAGGATGCTCTTCTCCCGATTATGTGGGT
>NZ_DAIK01000122.1:0-6486 GCF_002496085.1 Methanosaeta sp. UBA458
CTCCGATCCGTACCTCCAGCTGCCGGAGAAGGATTGACAGTCCTCCGACATCACGATTTCCAGATCTCCGCCATCATCCGGCGGGCTGTATGAGGGAGCCTCGGACCAGGTGCCAACCAGCTGGCTTCCGAATGCCGTCCCGTCTATTCGCCCCTGATCGTGGGTGTAGTTCCCGGTCACCTTATCGCCGGACTGCTGAAGCTGCATCGTCCCCCAATCTGTGTTCCAGGTGCCGCTCCAGTCGCAGGACTGGACGGTCCCCTCCTCACTCTGGCTGGGAATCCCCCAGATATGAGCGACTCCCCTGCCGCCCGTCTCGCTGTTCTGCGACCAGGTATCGGGATCGGAGTCAACCAGAGTATAGACGCCGGACGGCAGTACCGCTCCGGGCTCTACCACCCAATAGGCATCCTGAACTCCTCCCATTCCCAGCTCTCCGGTGGCCGCCCACGGCCCGTATTGATTGCCGGAAGCATCCTGAATGGCTATTGTTCCCGGAGTCTGGCCGGAGCCGTAGTTCCAGTGATAGGTGCGAATCCTGGTGATCGTGTAGGGACGGTCCAGGGTGAACTGCACCGGACTGGTGGGAGCGTTGCCGACTCCTCCCAGGGTATTGATCTCCATTATCAGCTCTTCCTGGGCCTCGACCTCACTGTCTGAGGTGGAGCCCTCGGCCGGATCCTTATCTAGGGCCTCGCCAGCAAAGCCGCTCAGGTCAACAGTTGTGTCCAGGCTTGGCGGTATCGATTCCGAGCCGGACTGCAGGTTTGCGATCTCTCCTCCGGCCTGAATTGTGCCGGTCATCTGCGCTCCGGTCTGAACAGCCATGTCCTGGAAGGAGGTGATGCCCGCTGATTCATCCTCGGTCCTGATCACATCCAGATCCACCATGCCCTGATCGGTAGCGTCGATAAAGAGAGAATAACTGCCTTCTGCCGGGAGCATGTAGATCTCCACATCGCCATCGGCCAGCACCTCTGCGCCGGGAATCTCGTTTATGATCTGGCCGTCAACAATGCCCGTTTGCCTGCCCTGAACATCCGTGAAGACCGCGTCCGCAGGACATCTCAGCACCGCCATGATGGCGTTAGCCTTCCTCAGAACCTCTGCCATTTCGTAAAGGCTCTTCTTAAGGGAAGGAACCAGAGCATTCACATCCTCCAGCGGAATCTGCCTGAAGACCGGATGGGCGGAGATGGCGCTGGCATAAGCCCACATGTAGCCCATGTAAGCTGGATTTTTCCAGTTGTTATTGGAGATTTCCAGGGTTATTTGCGGCATGGACCGGGGCGGCTTGGCCTTGGACACTGGGAAGTTGGGGTCATAGACGTAGATCACCGGCTCGCGCCCCTGTACCTCGATCAGCTTGTAGGCCAAGACGGCGTGACCGGCAGTTTTGTTGCCTATCCGGCCGAAGAACTCGATTATCACTGGCTCACGCGAGTCCTTGAGGGCGTCTTTCACCGCCTGATGACACTTGGCCGGCGACTGATCCCTCTGGAAGAACCGGAAGTCGCTGATCATAGCCGTCCATAGGGGCAGCATCTGCGCCCGGTGATAGATGGCAATGTTGGTGGATGCCTCCTCCAGGCTCATCTGCGAGGTGGGTTTTGATAGAGGGCTGGATCCCCTGTCCGTGAAATACAGGGCCGAGGTGGCGGCCATACCGTAGCAGTGCCCTCCAGCGCCCACATCCATGCTCTCTATTGAATAGTTCCAGAACCTCATGAAGGTCGAGGGAAAGAGCAGCCTCTGCATGGCCGAAAGGAAATTCCCATCTGCCTGCATGTTTCCTACTACTGTGGCCAAGAGCCCTTCTACCATCTCTTCAGTCTCCCTGCCCTCGAAGCCGTAATTGTCGAACCTATAGGTATCATCGATCCAGCTGTAAGCTCTGTTGCCGTTATAGGCATAGTAGATGTTGACTGTAATCGAGGCGTTGTTGTCCTCTTCAATAGCATCTTTTTCGTTCAGCATGAAGGCCTGGGCCTGCAGAATAGCTCCTTCAGCGTTTTTCCCTTCCAGGTCCCAGAATGCGGTTCCTGACTTGGTGGACCCGGCGGGGATGTCTCCCACATAAGCCGGCTGGCCTATGGGCTGTAGATCTTCGCCCTTTTTCAGGTATAGCTGAACACGCACGTCTTTGGCCTCAACTGTCCCCATGTTCTCGACTTCTACTGCCACTGCCTGGCTGTCTGCAGAGATTTCCGTTTGCAGGAGATTGTTATCCTTATGATATGAAAGGTAGATGTGATCCGGGTCCAGGTGCAGATCTGGTTTCTCAGGAGATTTGATCTTGCTGACTTTGTCCAGCCACAGCCTGGCGAAGGCGTCCACGCTTCCTTTCGGAATCTCGTTAATACAACCCAGCTCATAGATCCTGGCCACCATGTTCTCGAACTGGACGATATGGCCTCCTGTGCTCGATGCTCCCTTTCCTTCTAACCGCGGATCTCCCAGGCCGTTGTAGCCGGGAGTGTAGCCGGAGAAGTCCTCAGTGAAGCCGAAGTCCTGGAAATGCTCCTGGCAGAATGCTTCAGCCTTCTCTGAGCTATCGAAGACCGCAACGTAAAGCGACAGAAAGCCCCTGCAATCCTCTGGCATGCCCTCGATGCTAACCTCTTGCGTCAGCTCTAGAAAGGAGTCGTTCTGTCTCTCCAGCCCTTTACTGGTGGTGATCGCAAAACCAGTGCTGCTGGCCTGGGCGTTGATCTCTCCTTCAAACTTGAAGGGATCTTTTAAGTCCGCTGCCAGCAGCGCATAGTCTGCGGGATTTATGTCTTCCATCCAGCCTCCCGGAGATGACACTTCCGGTGGACTTGTCTCGTCACCTGCTGCCGCCGGAAAAAGTGCAGCCATAAACAGCAAACAAATGAGCAATCTCTGACCTATCATATTCTCTTCGCCCTCCTACTTGGATCCTATAGATATTCAATTCTTGTACGAATCAGGTATTTATATAACTCTGTCCGGGATGCGGAGGAGACAAAGAATGATAGAAGAAAATGGCCTCTCCCAGATCTAGCGCTGGCAGGGCAGCGTCTTTTCTAGCTTACTGGATCCTAGCCCGTCTGCATGTGCGCAATCGAGGCTAATTATAAGGTTAAATGGTTGGTATCCGGAGAATCTCTGGGACGTAGATCTCAATTAGATATATAGGGAAAGTATCCTATAGATATGCGAGCAATCTGCAGCCGAGCCAAAGCGGCAAAAGTCGAGGGCCAATTGATGCATTCGATGACCGTTCGGAACTAGATCTGGTAGCTCATCCTCTTCGCCTTTATAATAAATAGGTTAGTGTTGTATCACATTAATTCTGCTCTATTAATCCGGGTTTGGCTCGGTCCGGCCATAGATAGCTTGAGGGCCACATTGTAGATGGGCCCATATAATGCAGACTCTCCAGCTCGTCCCAAGGGTAGAATGCAGGATGAATTACCGTATATGCCAAGAGAATAAAGACACCTGCTGTTGATATGGGCCAGAAACGATAGTCGTAAAGTGCTCCTTTGACTGGCTCAGGCTCATCGATCTGCTTTGCTGAGATCAGGTCGTACCTGTTCTCAATGCAAAATTCTCTGAACGCGCCCCATCCGTCGCTCTTATACCAATTCCTTACCCTCATTTTAGCCTCTTCTAGACAGTCCAAGGTGCCAATGGGATAATGGCCGAGAAGGAAAGCCGCCATCCCATTGTCACGTGAAGGAGGGCGAAGGGCTGGGAGAGGCTTGACTTCTCCCCGATGATCAAGTAAAGAGGCCCTTCGCCATATTAACTATGGTATTATGAATATGTATGTCTTTTTGTCTAATTAATATTACCGAGCCATACGATCCTTGCTTCTCAGATACTGGTAGTGGTATATCTCAGCTCATAACCTGAAGCAGCTTGATTTGTTCGCAGAAAACACCGCTCGAAAAGGATTTAGACTATATCCGACTTATATATTACAATAACGGAAAGGTTTATTAATACGTAATATTAACTTTTATTGAAGAGCTACAGCAGCCAGTTACAGGCCTCCTTTACCAATAACTAACTGTTGTTATGCCCTGGCAGGTCTGCCATCGCCAGGGCGCACCTCTTCCTTTCGCTCCACCCAGATTCGGCTGCTTAAAGCTGGTTGCACCACACAAAAAGAATCCCGGATCCAGTAATGATATATGGAGATTGACCTATTTGTATGATCTGTACCATCGCTCATACCCCTTATGGCTCCCGAAGCAGTGAAGCACATAGATCTTCTCTCCTCTGATCTCGCAGACGATCTTCGCCTGTTTGGTCACCTTTACTACATGGCAAGGGGTCCCGTGCTTCATTCGTTTGCGAGGAGGCACCACCATCATCTTATCCAAGCGGTTCAGAAAAAGGACCTTCTGGCTCAAGGATCTTTTTTATCTCTTCAAAGGAATGGGTCTCGGCCTTTCCAGCTTCCAGTTCGCCCATCTCCGTCATGACCCCTCTATGTACCAGCATCAGCTCTTCTTCTTCAATAATCCGTTTATATGCCATTATGGCCTGACGTATAACCTCCGTCCGGTTTCCAGCATAGCCTTTCTCGATGATGCTTTTTATAGCAACCTCGTACGGAGCCCCAAGATTAACATTCACAGCTCATCACCTTATGCACATTGAATGGGCATTGAAGTAGATAAGGATTGCTCATGCTGGCCGATCAAGGCGCCGATAATCGACTCGGAACCGTATGGAAGCTTTTCCTCCTGGCATCTCGCGAGGGACATCCTGAGAACGACCGCGTGAAAGAGGAGGCTGCCGGGCATTACGACCGATCGGAGTCCATGAGGCTGGACGGCGATGAAGGGCAGCAGCCCTGGCGAACGACCCCTTGAACTTTGCAGGATTGAAGGCATATTTATTTATGGCATAAATGGGTTAAATGGGTAATAATATGCCGCTCGCAAAAGTAGATGATCGGGGAAGGGTACAGCTTCCAAGCAATCTCCGTCACAGGATGAAGCTAGAAGAGGGGGATGAATTCGTAGCAGAGGAGCTTGGAGAGGATACGATTATCCTCAAGAAGATCAACCTGCGAGTTCTGCTTGAGGATGCGATAGAGAAAGCCAAGTCCATCGATCTTGATCAGCTTGAAAGGGAGATTGAGGAGGAGAGCAACCAACTTGCCCGTCAGAGGTTCAAGGTATCTCATAGATAACACCGTCTTCATTGCAGCAGTCAAGCGCGGATGGACCAAGAGCACGGAACTCGTCTATCACCTTATGGATAAAACAGGCTGAGATCATCGAAGTTTGGAGCAATACCAAAGCAATCAAGAGGCTTCTTGAAGGAAGTGAGGACTATGAGGACAGATAGATGCATTCAATTATCGACTGGAACTGCATCTGGAAGCTCACCCTGCTCGCTTCCCGCCAGGGAAGCCTTGAGAACGGCTACGATAAGGTGGAAGCTGCAGAGCGGTACGATTTGTCTGAGATAGCAAGGCAAGACGGCGAGAGAAGGGCAGCAGCCCTTGAGGTAGAGCCATCCTGGTCGGTCCTGGATATAGGTGCAGGTCCTGGAACCTTGGGCCCTGCCTTTAGCCCGCAGAGTGAGGCAGGTTACAGCCGTTGAGCCCTCCTCAGCTATGGTGAAACGGCTTGAGATGCACATCGCTGAGGAGGGGATCTCCAACATCCGGATTCTGCCAAAGAGGTGGGAGGATCTATCACCAGAAGAGGTGGGCGAGCACGACCTTGTCATCGCCTCCTACTCCCTTTCCTTTCTGGATATGCGAGAGGCCCTGCTCAAGATGGACCGGCTGGCCAAAAGGCAGGTCATTCTCTACTGGTTTGCAGGCGTGCCCTCCTGGGAGAGGATCAGAGTGGACCTGTATCCCCGGATCTTCGGTCGGGAGCACGTCTGCCACCCCATGAGCGATGTCCTATACAACTTGCTCTACAGTCTCGGGATCTATGCGGATGTGCAGGTGCTGCAGGGGACTGCCTTTCCGAGGATCTACGAGAGCCTGGAGGAGGGGATCTCAGAGCTGCGAAGGGCCCTGGGGCTGAATACTCAGGAGCATGACAGAGCGATCAGGGAGTATTTGGAGAGACGGGGACGGAGGGATGGGGAGCTGGTGATACTGGAGGATGATACTGTTCATGTAATGATCTCATGGAGGACAGATAGATCGATGTTATCGCCCTGAGCTGCTATATCAATTCTGACTTCATTGAAGATTGTCCCATCGGCAGGCAAAGCCGTTGTGCGATCAGATCAGGAGGACCTTCATACATGCCAATAACCCGAAAAAGGGTATCTGGCTTGGGTTTTTTGGCTGCTTTTATTCTGCCCCGTCAATCGAGGATAGCGCTATCTTTCCATCTGCGAAGACAAGAGTACCTAGCAGTTGTTCTGCATAGATTTCAAATTTGGTAATAATAAGTAATATTTATATCATTGAACGTCGTCAGACTCAACAAGTCGGTCTCAAACGCCCATGAGCCCAGGCAGGGGCTCACACGTGAC
>NZ_DAIK01000015.1:0-692 GCF_002496085.1 Methanosaeta sp. UBA458
AATTACAAAGAGGCCCTCTACCTGAAGGGAATCACCCAAATGGCCTTGGGCAATTATGAGGATGCTAAAGCTCTCTTCGATCAGGCACTGGTGGTCGACCCCAATTATAAGCAGGCTTATTTGGGTAAAGGATTGGCCTTGCATGCAGATGGAAAGCTTGTGGAGGCCCAGCAGGAGTATGATAAGGCTCTGGAGATCGATCCCGGTTATTCTTCTGCCAAGATCAGCAAGATGCATGCCCTAATGGCAATGAATAAGCCCAGAGAAGCTTTTGGGATGCTGATCTAGATCAGAAGCCCGCGAACGCGGGCTCTGTTATTTATTAGCACCTTCCTATTTATTATGGGTGAACTTGAATCGCAAATTATAAGAAAAAAGGATTATTCCTCAGCCTCTTCAGGGGCTGATTTATCCTTTTTTGCCTTGAGCTTTATCTCAATCTCAAGCTCATCCTTCTCGCACTCCACCTCGACCTTGATTGGAGGCTCGGGATTGATGGAAATATTGATGCTGCCATATTTCACTGAGACCTCTCCGCCAGCCTCGATCTCTCCAGCAAGACCTCTTAGAAATGAGGCCGTCTCGGAGTTGGTGAGGGCATACTTCTGCTCGAACTCCTCAACCCCTTTGCCTGAGCGGAATTTAAGCTCAATCTTTCCCGGAACACCTGTTAATTCAGCCATAACAATCGC
>NZ_DAIK01000015.1:736-4149 GCF_002496085.1 Methanosaeta sp. UBA458
GCTTGTCCAGCTCGATTTCTCAATAGTTCTTGGCCATCAGCTCGAAGTAAGCCTGCTCATGAGCGCATGCCGGGCACTCATCTGGAGCCTCGGTGCCTTCATGGATGTATCCGCAGTTTCGGCATCTCCAGGCCACTTTGGTATCCTTCTTGAAGACCTTGCCCTCTTCTACATTCTTCAGCAGAGCACGGTATCTGTCCTCATGGCCCTTTTCCACCTTGCAGACATTTCTGAACTTCTCGGCGATTTCCTTGAAGCCCTCTTTGTCTGCCGTGGCGGCGAACTCGGGATACATCTTGGTGTTCTCGAACTTCTCTCCCTCGGCCGCCTCCATGAGGTTGGCCTTGGTATCCCCGATCACGCCAGCCGGGAATGAGCCGTTAATCTCCAGCTCACCTCCTTCCAGCAGCTTGAAGAAGACCTTGGCGTGCTCCTTCTCATTGTCTGCCGTATCCAGGAATATTGCCGCTATCTGCTCGTAGCCTTCCTTCTTGGCCTGGGAGCCAAAATAGGAGTATCTGTTCCTTGCCTGCGATTCTCCTGCAAAGGAGAGCAACAAATTCTTCTCTGTCTGTGTGCCTTTAAGACTCTTCAATCTCTCATCTCCGAATTATCTCGATATCAATTTAAATTCAATTCGATCTACTTATGAACCTCGCTCATGGATATGCCAAGAGCCCTGGCTACGCCCTCGCCGTAGGCTGGATCGGCCTTATAGCAATTGCCTATATGGCGGATCTTGATCATTTTGGGAGCATCTCCCATGGCACGAGCGGTGTTCTCAAACAAGGCCTGCTGCTGCTCCGGCTTCATCAGGCGGAAGAGCTTGCCGGGCTGGGTATAGTAATCGTCGTCGTCTTTCCGGAAATCCCAGTGATATGCCTCTCCTTTCAGCTCTAAAGGCGGCTCACGATACTCCGGCTGCTCCTGCCACTCTCCATAGCTGTTGGGCTCATAAGCCAGGGTGCCTCCCTGATTGTCATCCATCCTCATCATCCCATCGCGGTGGTATACATTTGTGGGACAGCGGGCCCGGTTGACTGGAATCAGATGGTGGTTCACACCCAGGCGGTAGCGCTGGGCATCGCCATAGGAGAACAACCTGCCCTGCAACATCCTGTCCGGAGAGAAGCCTATGCCGGGAACTATATTGGCCGGATTGAATGCCGCCTGCTCTACCTCGGCAAAGAAGTTCTCTGGATTGCGGTTGAGCTCCATTACGCCCACCTCAATGAGCGGATAGTCTCCATGGTACCAGACCTTGGTCAGGTCGAAGGGGTGATAGGGAACGGTCTGTGCCTCCTTCTCGGGCATTACCTGGATGAACAGCTTCCAGCGAGGATAGTCTCCCTTCTCAATGCTATCGAATAGATCGCGTTGATGGCTCTCCCGATCCTTGGCTATGATCGCCTCCGCCTCGGCATCGGTCAGGTTCTTGATTCCCTGCTGGGTTACCCAGTGAAACTTCACCCAGACCCTCTCGTTCTTGGCATTGATCATGCTGAAGGTATGGCTGCCAAATCCATGCATGTGGCGGAAGGAGTAAGGGATACCCCGATCGCTCATGGTGATTGTCACCTGGTGCAGAGCCTCAGGAAGAGAGGTCCAGAAATCCCAGTTGTTCTTGGCGCTGCGCATGCCCGTCCTCGGATCGCGCTTAATGGCGTGGTTCAGGTCAGGGAACTTGAGAGGATCTCTCAGGAAGAAGACAGGGGTGTTGTTTCCCACCAGGTCCCAGTTGCCCTCCTCGGTGTAGAACTTGACGGCAAAACCGCGGATGTCTCTCTCGGCATCTGCTGCCCCCCTCTCACCGGCTACTGTGGAAAAGCGCGCAAACAGATCGGTCTTCTTGCCGATCTTCGAGAATATCATAGCTCTGGTAAACCTGGTTATGTCATGGGTAACAGTGAATGTTCCATAGGCACCTGAGCCCTTGGCATGCATCCTTCTCTCAGGAATTACCTCCCGGTCGAAATGGGCGAGCTTTTCCAGGTACCATACATCCTGGAGAAGCATTGGTCCACGTTGTCCTGCCGTCAATACATTCTGGTTGTCGGCCACTGGTGCACCGACATTTGTGGTCAGCTTCTTATCCTTCTTTTTATCCGGCATAACTATTCTCTCCTGAGGTTCAATCCCTTTGCGCCTGAGCAGATAGCAGGAAGCATTGGCCCACAGCCAAGAAGTTCATAGTTGATCTGCTCCGGGGATCAGCGATTTTGATGAAAATCATCTAGCAATCTTTTTTATTCTGTTTTTCCCCGGTTATGAGATTTCCCAAATCATTGCCATAAATAAGGTGCAAAGGTTATTTAAGAATTGCTATCACCTAATAATCAAAATGCACGGGGTCATGCCACGTGTTTGGTGATCTGCTAATATCGAATCTTGTTCTCTAGTCAAGGATTATCAGACACAATTTTTTTATAGTTTCCTTGAATGGCTTAAGCGATCTTCCCACATTGACGATTCGATCACTTGCTCATTGCCGGTACTATGAGAACGGGAATTTTAGAATGACGCACCACCTTTTCTGCAACGCAGCCAAGCATAATCTTCTCCAGATCGCTCCGTCCAATTCTGCCTAAAACCAGCAGATCTGCGCCGGACTTATGCGATCTCTTGACAATTTCCTGGCTGGGATCTCCCTCCGCAATGATACTGCTGAAAGGCACGCCTGCATCGCATGCCATATTCTCTACCTCAGAAATGGCCAGCTCTCCCTCTCTGAGCATAAGCTCCATCAGCCTGCTGCCCAGGCTGGGAAAGGCGGCATAACCGGGAAGATGGGCCAGACGGTGAACATCCACCACATAAATGGCGATTATCGATCCCCCAGAAAGCCTGGCCAGGCCAACCGCAAGCTCAGCGGTCCGTATGCTGGTCTGGGATCCGTCAGTTGCCACCATTATCTTCTTGAACATGCCATGAACCCTCTGCTGCTTTTCTCCGGCAAAGATGATTCAATCTCTATCTGCATCCCATGTCTCCAATTTGGGTGCTGTTATCTTTACCAGTCCCTTGGAATTGAGCTCTCGCCTTGCCTCTTCTGAGAGCAGACAGCCACACGATCCCGCGGTCGCTTTAGCGCAATTGCAGGGCTCGATGTGGATGGTGACTGTGGTTCCCGGGTAATGCTGCTTGATTGCACATGCGATCATGTCGGTAATACGATGCGACTCATCTACGGACATGGATGAATCCACCCGCAGATGAAATTCAACGAACCGGTTTCCGCCTGCCTTTCTCGTACGAAGCCTGTGGACTCCTCTCACCGTTGGGGCAAAGGCAGCTATATGCCTTCTCACTTCCTCTATCTCATCATTTGGGAGGCCGAAGTCTATGAGGTCCCGGGCCGATTCGAGGATCAGATGATATGAGGTACGGGCGATGTGCAATGCTACTACTATCGC